>JAEUOE010000017.1 GCA_016790885.1 Dechloromonas sp.
TTCATCACTGTTTTTCCGGCGACAAAACCGCATTCAGCATGTCGGTTTCCTTCTTCATGCGCCATTCGACGATGGTCTTGGCGACCAGCGTGACCAGCGCCAGCAGGGCGAGCACCGAGGCGGCGGCGAAGGCGCCGATGGCGTTGTATTCGTTGTAGAGGATTTCGACATGCAGCGGCAGGGTGTTGGTTTCGCCACGGATGTGGCCGGACACCACGCTCACCGCGCCGAATTCGCCCATCGCCCGGGCGTTCGACAGGATCACGCCGTAGAGCAGGCCCCACTTGATGTTGGGCAGCGTCACGCGCCAGAACATCTGCCAGCCGGAGGCGCCGAGCGAGATCGCCGCTTCCTCTTCATCCTTGCCCTGCGCCTGCATCAGCGGGATCAGCTCGCGGGCGATGAAGGGGAAGGTGATGAACAGGGTGGCGAGGATCATGCCCGGCACGGCGAAGATGATCTTGATCTCCTTGGCCGCCAGCCACTCGCCGAAATAGCCCTGCGAACCGAACATCAGAATGAAGATCAGGCCGGCAACCACCGGCGATACGGCGAAGGGCAGGTCGATCAGCGTGATGAGCAGGCTCTTGCCGCGGAAATCGAACTTGGCGATGGCCCACGCCGCTGCCACCCCAAACAGGATGTTGAAGGGCAGCACGGCCAGCGCGATGACGATGGTCAGCCAGATCGCCGAACGGGTTTCCGGCTCTTTCAACGCCTCAAGATAAATCGGCAAGCCCTGGGCCAGCGCCTCGACGAAGACGGCCACCAGCGGCAGGCCAAGGAAGAAGAACAGGAAGCCGAGGCCGACCGTGAGCAGGGTGATGCGCACCCAGGCCGGCTCCTGCGTGGCGCGGGTCAGTTTATTGCTGCTCATGCCTCGCTCCCCCTGCCGGCCGCCACTTCCAGCGGCTCAGCGTTCTTATGGCGATTGGCCGCCCACCATTGCAGGGCGTTGATCGCCAGCAGCAGCACGAAGGAGATGGCGAGCATGACCACGGCCAGCGCGGTGGCGCCCAACACGTCGTATTGCTCCAGCTTGGAGATGATGAGCAGGGGCACGATTTCGGAAACCAGCGGCAGGTTGCCGGCGATGAAGATGACCGAACCGAACTCGCCGAGCGCCCGGGCAAAGGCCAGCGCAAAGCCGGTAAGCAGCGCCGGGCCGATGGCCGGGAAGATCACCTTGACGAAGGTCTGCCAGCGCGATGCGCCGAGCGTCGCAGCGGCTTCCTCGACTTCGGTTTCGATGTCCTCGATCACCGGCTGCAGCGTGCGCACCACGAAAGGCAGGGTGATGAAGGTCAGCGCGAAGACGATGCCAAGCGGGGTGTAGGCCACCTTGATGCCGAGCGGTTCGAGATGGCTGCCCAGCCAGCCGTTACCGGCGTACAGCGTGGCCAGCGTGATGCCGGCCACCGCCGTCGGCAGCGCGAAAGGCAGATCGACCAGCGCATCGACGAAACGCTTGCCGGGGAAGGGATAGCGGACCAGCACCCAGGCCACGATCAGGCCGAAGAAGGCGTTGATCATGGCAGCCAGCAGCGACGCGCCAAAGGTGACGCGAAAGGCGGCCAGCGAGCGCTCGCCAAGGGCGATGTCGATGATCTGCCCGAAGCCGAGTTCGGACGCCTTGAGCACCATGCCGCCGAGCGGCAGCAGGATGAGCAGCGACAGGTAGACCAGCGTATAGCCGAGCGCCAGACCGAAGCCGGGCAACACGCGTTGGGATTTTGCAGACATGGGGATAGGAGCTACACCGCAAAGGCGCCGAGACGCAAAGGATTCGCAAAGAAAAGCCAAGTCTCCCTGGCCTTACCTTTGCGCCTTCGCGCCTTTGCGGTAGAAGTTATAGACAATTACTTCGCAACGTAGATCTGGTCGAAGCTGCCGCCATCCTTGAAGTGGGTGGCGAAGGCCTTGTTGGCGCCACCGAAGACTTCATCGACCGTGAAGGTCTTCACCGGCGGGAAGAAGTGGGCGTATTTTTTCAGCAGTTCAGGATCACGCGGCCGCAGGTAGTTCTGGGCGGCATTCTCCTGGCCTTCCTTCGACCACAGGTATTCCAGGTAGGCAGTCGCCTGCTTGCGGGTGCCCTTCTTGTCCACCACCTTGTCGACGATGGCGACCGGGAACTCGGTCTGCATGGTCAGGCTGGGGTGAATCACCTCGAAATTGCCCTTACCGAATTCCTTGGCGATCATCTCGGCCTCGGATTCGAAGGTGATCAGCACGTCACCCAGGCCGCGCTGCATGAAGGTGGTGGTCGCATCGCGGCCACCGGCGGCGAACAACGGGGCGTTCTTGAGCAGCTTGCCGACGAATTCCTGCGCGCTCTTGTCATTGCCGCCCGGCTGTTTGAGGGCCCAGGCCCAGGCCGACAGGTAGGTGTTGCGGCCGTTGCCGGTGTTCTTCGGATGCGGGACGATGACCTGCACACCCGGTGCCGCCAGGTCGGACCAATCCTTGAAGCCCTTGGGGTTGCCCTTGCGCACGATGAACACCATGGTCGAGGTATAGGGCGAGGCGCTGTTCGGAAATTTCCTGGCCCAGTCCTTGGCGACCAGTCCCTTGTCGGCCAGGAACTCGATGTCGTTGGCCTGGTTCATGGTCACCACGTCGGCTTCCAGGCCATCGGCCACGGCACGCACCTGCTTCGAGGAACCGCCGTGCGACTGCTTCAGCTCCAGGCTCTCGCCGGTTTTTGCTTTCCAGTATTTCTGGAACATCGGGTTGTAGTCCTTGTACACATCGCGGGCGACGTCGTAGGACGCATTGAGCAGGGTGGCGTCGGCCAGCGCGGCACTGGCAACCAGGCCGAGCAGGACAGTGGCGATCGATTTGCGGAAAGTATTCATGGCAGACCTCGATTGGGAACGGGGCTCAATTTAGCGACTTCGCTTATAACAACAAAGACGATTTTTGAATTTGCTTATTCCACACAGCACAGAGACTGGGCTTCGCGTACGGCCAACCCTGTTCGCCATACCGGCGAGCGGCTATCATGCGACATTCTCCAAGCCTCCGAAGATTCCGCAATGCGCGCCTCCCTGCCTGCCACTCTCCTGCTCTCTGCCCTGCTTGCCGCCTGCTCGACCAAAGGCGACATTCCGCCGAGCAAGCACATTGCGCAAAGTGGCGCCCTGCGCGTGCACCCCGGCCTGCTCGGCAAGCCGGTCCCGCCCGAACTGCAACCGGTGGCCCCCCGCGTGGCCGCCGTGCCGGCGGTGGCAGCCGGCGAAGAAGCGATCAAGATGGACCCGGTCGGCCTGCGCACCCAGCGCAGCGTCTATTTCGACCTGAACAGCGCCGACATCAAGGGTGATTACGACCCGGCCCTGCGCGCCCATGCCCGCTACCTGGCCGACCATCCGAACGCGCGCGTGCGCATCGAAGGCAATGCCGACGAACGCGGCAGCGCCGAATACAACCGCCGCCTTGGCCTCAAGCGTGCCGAAAACGTCCGTGCCTCGCTGGTCGCCCAGGGCGCTGGCGACAAGCAGGTGAGGATCAAGAGCCTGGGCGAAGCCCGCCCGAAGGTGGTCGGCCACGACGAAGCCTCGTGGTCCGAGAACCGCCGGGCCGACGTGGTTTACGAAGTCGAAAACTAGGCCATCGGCCAATCAAGCCGAAGGGGGCCGCGTGGCCCCCTTGTCGTTGGTGCCGCCAGCCGGTGCCCGGCCGGCCCTCAGTTCTCGAAGCGGTAATAGCGCTGGTTCAGCCAGGCCGCGACAGTCCCCTCCTCCTCGGGAAACCAGCCGGCATTCATCTGCGCATTGCAGGCGCCCACCCGTTGCAGCAGTTCCAGCTGAGTGGACAGCATGCGCCCGTCCCGGGTGTACATCTTGCTGCCATCGCCGCCGTACATCCGGATATGGCACCCGGCACACGCCTTCTGGTGCAACTCCGGTGCGGCCTGCAGGTCGACCTTGCCCCACGGGGGTTCGGCATGCGCCACGGAAGCGAACAGCAGCAGCGGCAAAATTCTGGAAACGGTCATGGCAAACCCCTCGCATCATTGGTCGGTGATCGGAAAATTCAGAAACTGGCCGCCTCGGCCTCCAGGTAGGCCAGGCTGACGTACTTGCCGATATTCATGTCGAAACCCTTGGTCTCCCTGGCCCGCGAGGCAACCCGCGGATCGCGCAGAACCAGCGCCTTGGCTTCCTCCAGCGGCAGGCCATCCTTGACCGCCTGTTCGCATGGACGGTAGATCCCCTCGAACAGTTCCCGGTTCCACTGCAGCACACCGGCACCCGGCTCGCCATGGCCGGGCAGCCAGATGCGGCTGGCCGTGCGTTGCTCAAGCTGGGCGTAGGCCTTCAGGGTGCCCAGGTACGAACCGTCGTCCATGTTGGCGATGCGCCGGTCCATGGCCAGGTCGCCGACACAGGTCAGCTGGTCCTCGACCACTTCGACGCACAGGTCGTAGGGGGTGTGCGCCGTGCCGAAATGATGCAGGCGCAGCGTCACGTCGCCGAAACGCAACTGGCCGCCATCCTCCAGCGCCAGGCGCGGCGGCACGATGCGCGTGCCCATGGTGGCCTGGTTGGTCCATTGTTCGAGCAGGGTGCGCCACAGCTTGCCCTGCACCCCCTCGATTTCACGAATGGTGCCGGGATGGGCATAGATCGGCAGCTCGGCACCGTAGGCATCGACGAAGGCATGGTTGCCCAGCCAGTGATCGCCGTGATAGTGGGTATTGATGATGGCCACCACCGGCTTCTGCCACTGTTTCCTGATCTGGCGAATGGCCATTTCGCCGATCTGCACCGAGGCGCCGGAATCGACGACGACCAGCCCCTGGGCGGTATCGATGAAGGTCAGGTTGCACATCATTCCCTGGTTTTCCGGGGTCGGAAAACCGTCCGGCGAATGGATCATCCAGACGTGCGGCGACACCTGGCGCAAGGGGTGGTCGCGCAGCGCGGGGCCGCGCACGAAATCATCGACCTCCCTGGCAACGGCCGCAATGCTGTGCCAGGGGGCAAACTCGATGGCCAGCAAGCCGCTCAGCGCAGCACCGGCCTTGAAAAAACGACGACGATCCATGGTCTCTCCTCGCGACGGGGTGCGACAGGGCCAGCAACCGGCCCCTCCACATTTTTATGGTTTGAAAGGCCAGTGTAAGCGATTTATTATTTTATGATATAGGTCAAAGAACACTGAGAGGGGATCACCTTGAAAAAACTCACACGTCATTTTATCGCCGGCAGCCTGCTCTGCCTGAGCCTGGGCGCCGGTGCCCAGAATGCCGACCTGGCACGCGCCGAGGAAATCGTCGGCGGCCGCTGTTTCCTGTGTCACGGCCTGAAAGGGGAGTCGGCCAGTGCTGTCTTTCCGCGCCTGGCCGGCCAGCATTGGGAATATATCGCCAAGCAGCTGGCCGACTTCAAGTCCGGCAAACGGGCCAGCGAGACCATGAAGCCGCAGACCGAAGACCTGACGCCGGCTGAAATGAAAGCCCTCGGCCATTTCTTCGAAGCCAAGGTCGTCGGCCCGCGCCCGGCCCGCGACAAGGAGCTGCTCGCCGTCGGCAAGTTCATCTTCGAGCGCGGCAACCAGTTCAGCGGCCTGGCTGCCTGCTCGACCTGCCACGGCCCCAAGGGCCTGGGCACGCCGCAGCTGCCGCGCCTGGCCGGCCAGCACCCGCGCTACATCGAGGACCAGCTCAAGCAGTTCAACAAACGCGAGCGGACCAACGACAACGCGGTGATGCACACCATCGCCTCCAAGCTGAGCGAGCTCGAAACGCACGCCGTCGCCGAGTACATCGCCACGCTGGACTGACCAGCCGCCGACGACCGGGCCGCCCCGCGCGGCCTGGTTGCTGCGGGTTCACGCTCCTTCCAGGCACTCAGTCCGGTGTCGATTGCCCCGCCAGCGCAGCCCTCAGCAGGCGCCCGGCCAATACGAAGTCGTAGCTCGACATCGCCTCGCTGAAAGCCTCGGCCTGATCGCCCAACAACGCCACCAGTGCCGTCGGGTTGCTACCCCAGAGCGCCCGGGCTTCGATGTCGCCGTCGTCGAGCAAGCCCAGCAAACGGGACACATCCATACCCGGTGAACCGCCCGGCACCGGTAGCCCAGCCGGAGCATGACCTGCGGCGCCGCCTTTGCTCACCAGCGGCACGACGAACCAGAAGACGCTGCCCAGGCCGGGCTTCGACGTGAAGCCGATGTCGCCTGCCATCAAATTGACCAGGCGCTTGCACAGTTGCAGCCCGAGACCGGTGCCACCAAAGCGCCGGGTGGTCGAGTTGTCGCCCTGGTTGAACAACTGGAACATGCCGGCCTGGCGCTCCGGCGGAATGCCGACACCCTGGTCCTCGACCTCGAAGCGCAACATGGGTGGCAGGGCACCATCGGGCAACACGCGCAGCTTGATCTCGCCCTGATCGGAGAACTTGATGGCATTGCCGACCAAATGGCCAAGCACTTGCGCCAGGCGCACATGGTCGCCGCGCACGATGCGCGGCAGGGCGGGCGAGATATCCATGCGCAAGGACAGGCCCTTGCTGGCGGCAACCGGGCCGTGCGCCCGGCTGACCTGATCGAGCAGGCCGAGCAACTCGAAATCGACCGCCTCGATCACGATCTGGTCGGCTTCCAGACGCGAATAATCGAGGATGTCGTTGATCATCCGGAGCAGGGCATCGGCCGAAGCCCTGAGCTTTTCCAGCCGCGCCTGCCCGCGCGGCGATTCGACATCTTGCTCGAGCAGCGCGGCAAAGCCGGTGATGTGATTGAGCGGGGTGCGCAACTCGTGGCTCATGCTGCCCAGGAAGGCGCTCTTGGCGCGGTTGGAGCTTTCCGCCCGGTCGCGCGCCTCGGCCAGATCGCGGGTGCGCTCAAGTACCAGGTCCTCCAGTTGCAGACGGTAGCGCTCCAGCTCGGCCTCGGCCCGCTTGCGCTCGGAGACATCCAGCACCAGGCCGAGCACCGCCGGCCGCCCATCGTATTCGAGCGTGCTGCCGAAAACCTCCACGGCGATGCGCGTGCCATCCTTGCGCAGGCCGGTGAAGCCGTAATTGAGCTGTTCGACCTCGCCACGCAGGCGGCGCCGCAGGTTCTCGGCAACCAGCTCCCGGCTTTCCGGGGCGACCAGGTCGCTGACGTGGCAACTGGCGATGCATTCTGCCGGGCTGGCGTAGCCGAACATCCGCGCCATCTGGGGGTTGATGTACAGCCAGTCGCCGTCGCGGATGATGTACACGCCGACCAGGGATTGCTGCACCAGGGCCGTGAATTTGCGCTCCGCCTCGCGCAAGCGAGCTTCATCGCGCTTGCGCGCCGAAATGTCGCGAATGAAGGCAACCACCTGCCCGCCCCCGCCCGCCCGGTAGGTAGCGCTCGATTCCATGTGCCACACCGAGCCGTCCTTGCGCCGATGCACATCCTCGAACTGCAGGTGCCCGGTTGCCAGAATCTTCGCGTGCCGCTCCGCCGCCACGCTCGGCGACTCGTCGGCGACCAGTTGCGAGACGTGCATGCCGACCAGCTCGTCCACCGTGTACCCCGACATGCGGGCATAGGTTTCGTTGACCTCGAGCAGGCGGCCTTCCTCGCTGACGCGCCAGAAACCGTCGAGCGAGGTGGCGAGGATGCTGCGCAGGCAGTCGTCGCTCTCGCGCAGGGCCGTCTCCCGCACCTCCACTTCGGCAATCAGCGCATTGAAGGCGCCGACCAGCTGGCCGATTTCATCTTCCCGGGACACCGGCAACGGGGTCAGCGGCTGCCCGGGCTGACGCATGACGGCCAGACTTTGCAGCCCCTGTTCGAGCGGAACGAACTGACGGCGGATGAACCACCAGGTCAGTGCGGCACCGATCAGGCTCAGGATCAGGGTCATGCCAAGCAGCCGTTGTTTCATGGCCGCAATCGGCGCGAACACTTCTTCCGTCGGGGCCACCACGCTGATGATCCAGTCAGCCGACGGGATGCCCTTGTCGGCCACCAGCACTTCCTGGCCCAGCAGATTGGTCATGATCGCAGTGCCCTCGTGACCGTCGAGGAAACGGTCGATGACCGGGTGCACGCCAGGCGGCGTCAGCTTTTCCATGATCCTCCGCCGGTCGGTCGCCAGCATGATCTCCCGGGCCGTGCGATCGATCAGCAGATAGCCGCCGGTGCGGCCGTAGGGCGTGCTCATGGTCTCGGTCATGAAATTGCGCAGGCCCAGTTCGATCTCGCCGACCATGATGCCGACCACCCCGCCATGCTCATCGCGGATCGGTGCGGCCATGGCGAAGGCCGGGGTATCGAGCCGCTCGCCGAGAAAGGCCCGGCCGACGGTGACATGCCCCCGATCGATGGCCCGGGCAATCAGTTCGGCATCCCGCAGATAAGTGCCGACACGCCCCTTGCCGAGGGGCACGCTGGCCAGGGCCAACCCTGCGCGGTCATAGACGACCAGCCCGCCATTGAACAGGTGGTGGAGAACCGGGCGCGCCTCCACATAGGCCTGGATCGCCGCCGGCCCCTGCTGCATCGGCAACTCGGCCGCAATCGCCACCCGTTCCAGCATGTCGAGACGCATTGCCAGTTCCTGGTCGATTTCCTTGGCGAGCAGGGTGGCCAGCGAAAACTGCTGGTTGCTCAGCAACTGCACCATGTCGCGCTCCAGCAGGCGACTGACGAGCAGGGCCAGCGACCAGCTGCCGAGCAGGACGATCGCGAAGGTAATGACCGTGATTCGGGTCTTCAGCGATTTGCTACCAAAAAGAATGATCGCCCCCACCTGCGCCAGCGGGCATGTCAGCCGGGTAAGGCTGTTTGCCGCCTGATTGTTGGAAACCGCTTCGCCTGGCGGCTTGCGGTTCATGCATTCAGTCTATACCCAAAACCGCCTGGAATATATGAAAAATTAGTCAATCAACAATAATGACAATTACATTTTGTTTGTCATGGACAAGCCGCCAATAGCCCACCCCTGGGGCCAAATGCAAAAAGGCCGCCCGGAGGCGGCCTCGCGATGCGGCGTTGCGGCGATCAGGTCAGCATGTCGGCCCAGATGTTCTTGGCCCAGCCGAGGGCTGCCTTGCCTTCCAGCTCATTACGCGCCACCGACACGCCGCCGGCGCCCTTGACCGGTTGCACGGTCTTGGTCGCGGCATCGTACTGGTGCACCGAGGCGACGTGGATGGCGTTCTTGCCATCGACGAAGCTGTAGCAGGTGTTCATCACCACCGGCTCCGGGTTCGGCGCCTGGCCGGAGAGCAGGTTGAGGATGGCGGCGGCGGCCAGCTTGCCATGCTGATTGGCCATGTGGCCGGACTTGGGCATGGTCGGCGCCGGGAAGATGGCGTCGCCCAGCACATGGATGCCCGGCGTGCTGGTCGACTCCATGCTCTGCCAGTTGATGTCCACCCAGCGGTTATTGACCAGCTTGATGCCCGATTTGTGCGCGATGTCACCGGCGCGGTGCGGCGGAATGACGTTGAGCACGTCGGCCTTGAACTTGTCGAATTCCAGCACGGCGGTGTTGGTCGCCACCTCGACGTCCTTCACCTCGCTGTTGTTGCGGTACTCGATGATGCCCTTGTACAGGTCGCTCCAGGCCTTGGTGAACAGCCCCTTCTTGGACATCACGTCCTCGTTGGCGTCGAGGATGATGACCTTGGACTTCGGCTTGCTCTGCTTGAAGTAGTTGGCTACCAGGCAGGCGCGCTCGTACGGTCCGGGCGGGCAGCGGTACGGGGCCTTGGGGATGGAGATGGCATAGACGCCGCCGTCCTTCATCGACTCCAGTTGCTGGCGCAGGGCGACCGTCTGCGGGCCGGCCTTCCAGGCGTGCAGGATCTTGCTCTGCGCATCGGCGCTCTTCAGGCCGGGGATTTCGTCCCACATGAAATCGACACCCGGCGACAGCACCAGGCGGTCGTAGCTCAGTGCGCTGCCGCCCTTGAGCGACACGGTCTTCCTGGCGGCATCGACGGCGACCACGTCGTCCTGGATGACACGCACGCCCCACTTGCTGCGCAGGCCTTCGTAACTGATGGTGATGTCTTCCATCGTCTTGGTGCCGCCGATCACCAGGTTGGAGATCGGGCAGGAGATGAAGGTGGGATTGCGCTCGATCAGCGTGACTTGCACGCCGCCCTCGCTCCACATGCGCAGGTACTTGGCGACCGTGGCGCCGCCGTAACCGCCACCGACCACCACGACATGGCCACTGGCCTTGCCGCCGCCGGCACAACCGTACAAGGAGGCCATCGCCCCGGCTGCCGCGCCGGCTTTCAGGAAATCACGTCTTTTCATCAGCATCATGGCGGTCTCCTTATTTCTGTGCGGCGAAGTAGCCGGCGATCAGGTCGAGTTGCGCCTCGGTATAGCCCTTGGCGATCTGGTGCATGATCGATGCGGGCTTGTCGCCGCTCTTGTAGTCGGCCAGCTTCTGCAGGATCTTGGCCTTTTCCATGCCGGCCAGGGCATCCATGCCGGAGCCCTTGACGGCATGGCCGTTGGTGCCGTGGCAGTTGGCGCAGGTGGCGGCCAGGTTGCGGGCCAGATGGGGATCGGCGGCGTGTGCCGTACCGGCAGTTGCCAGCAGGCAGGCTGTGGCAAGGGGGACGAACAACTTCATCGGGATATCTCCTTCCTCGTTGTAATGGTGTCTGTCATATAGCCAGATTGTCGCATTTCATCGCAAAGCCGCATCCTACAAAGGATCTAGCTCTTTGGGTCAAAAACGTGTTGCAGCGCAACAATATTAGTAGTTGACTATATAAGTACGCAGTTATACATTGAATCTTGATCGAAATCAAAAGAACAGCATGGACGAGACTTTACAGGTGTTCGAGCAGGTAGCGCAGTACTTCGGATTGCTGGCCGATCCGACGCGTTTGCGCATTCTGTCCTGCCTGTGCGCCGAGGAGCGCCCCGTCCACGAAGTCGTGGAAAAGATTGGCCTGACACAAGCCAACATCTCGCGACATCTGAACATCCTGTACCGGGCCGGGGTCGTCGACCGGCGCCGCGAGGGAAGTTCGGTGATGTACAAGGTTATCGATCCGAATTTTGTCGACATCTGCCGGACGGTCAGCATCACGGTGGCAAGCCGCGACCTGGGCGACGAGATGGGTGTCATGAAAGCCGACAGCAAACGCTGAAGCCTACAACAGAGGGGTGTAACAGATGGTAGACAGTACCAAGCAGCCGGGGCGCCTGCGGCCCGCTCCGGAGAATTTCCTGACGGAAGAGCAGGTCAAGGCCGTTGGCGCCGGCCGGCGCGATTTCCTGCGCAAGAGCTTCCTCGCCGCCGG
>JAEUOE010000107.1 GCA_016790885.1 Dechloromonas sp.
AGGTTGAGGGCCAGCAACGGTGGGTCGAAGCCCTCGTCGATCCAGGTTCGCAACTGGGCGCAGGCCTTGTGCAGCACGAGGGTGCCGATTTCGCCGATCAGGCCGCTTTCTTCGGCGACCGAAATGAAGTGGGCCGGGCTGAGCAGGCCCTTGGTGGGATGCTGCCAGCGGACCAGGACTTCGTAGGCGGTGGCGACCCGGGTTTTCAGGTTGATGATCGGTTGAAAGTGCACCACGAATTCATTGCGGTCGACGGCGCGCCGCAGGTCTGATTCGATTTGGAAATAATTGTCGGCGGCGGCATTCATCTCCGCCGTGAAGTAGCAGTAGGTATTCCGGCCGTTGGCTTTGGCCTGATACATCGCCGTATCGGCATTGCGCATCAGCGCGTTTACGGTGACCCCGTCGTTCGGGTAGAAGCAGATGCCGATGGAGGGCGTGACAAATAGTTCGTGCCCATCGATACGGATAGCCGGGCGCAGGGCGTCGAGTATCTTCGAGGCCAGCTTGCCGGCAACGGCCTCGTTATTCTTCAAGGGCAGGACGATCATGAATTCGTCGCCACCGAGTCGCGCCACCGTATCGTTGGCGCGCAGGGTATTGGTCAGGCGGTTGGCCACCTGCTTGAGCAGGGTGTCGCCAATGTGATGGCCAAGCGAGTCATTGATGGTCTTGAAACGGTCCAGATCAATGAACAGGACGGCCAGTTTGGTGTCATCCTGGGCAGCGGTATCCATGGCCTCGCCGAGGCGCTGCTGGAGCAGCGTGCGGTTGGCCAGGCCGGTCAGCGCATCATGATGGGCGAGATAGCGCAGCTTGCCTTCGATGCGGCGACGTTCGAGCACTTCGCTTTCCAGCTCGCTGGTCCGTTCCTTGACCCGCACTGCCAGTTCGTTGCGCGAGCGAAGCAGGGCGTTTTCGGCCTGTTTGCGTTCGGTAATGTCGTTGGCGACAAAGAGAAAACCCTTGGCCTCGTCATCTTCGCGATGTAGCGCCGAGATGGACAGTTCGACGGTGAACTGCGAGCCGTCCTTGCGCCGGAAGGTCCATTCACTCTGATCGACGGAGCCTAGGCGGACTTTGGCCAGCAAGGTATCGACGGGATTCGGCGTACGGAAACCGATTTCCTTGGCCAGCAGGTAATGCCGCGCCTGAAGTTCCTCACCAAGCAGGAAGCAATCGACGGGCGTCCGGCCGATCAGTTCCGCACTCGAAAAGCCCAGCATCTGTTCGGTGGCCGGATTGCAGGAAACGATCTGCCCGAGGTTGTCGGTGGACAGGATCATCAGCTTGGCGCTGTCGAGAATGGCGCGTTGCAGCATGACCGACTCGCGCAGCGAATCCTCCGCCACCTTGCGCGCGGTAATGTCTTCGAAGTTCCAGATCGATCCCTCGTTGGGGCGTGCCGGGTCGATGGCTCGCCCGGTCATGCGCATCCAGATGGGGTCGCCGTTGCGGCGACGATGGACGATTTCGGAAATGAAGGTTTCGCCCCGTCCCATGACGTCGTAGCAATGCTCTCCGAGCTGAGTATGGGACTGGTCGGAAAAGTAGGTGATGCGGGTTGGCTGGCCGGTCATTTCTCCCGGCTGGTAGCCATACAGCTCTTCGAAACGCCGATTGACGTGCTCGAAAACGCGATTGCGGATGAAGGCGATGCCGACCACGCAATGATCAAAGATCAGGCGCTGGTCGACATAGGCCTTCCTCAGGTCTTCCTCGGCCTGCTTGAAGGCTGTGCGGTCTTCGAGCAGCCAGAAGATGCCCTGCGCCGGATCACCGGCATCGGCAGCGTAGCCGATCAGGTTGATCCAGGCCTCGGTGCCGTCCTGGCGCCGCATGTACAGTTCGGTGTGGAAGGGCTTGCCCTGGAGCAGGAAGGGGGCAGCCTGGCGGTTGAGGGCTTCGAATTCCTCGGCGGAGCGATAGAGCACGACACTGTCGGCGCCGATGGCGCTATCCGCCGTAAAACCGAACAGGTCGCCGAAGTGCTGGTTGTAGCGTTGCAGCTTGCGGTCCCGGGTGAAGGCGATGCCGACCGGGGCATTGGCCATCAGCGCTTCCATTTCGCGCGACGATTTTTGCAGTGCATCGCGCGTGCGGACGGCTTCCGAGATGTCTTCGGCGATCCATACCGTACCCCGGCTGTCGTCATTGGCATCGATGGCCTTGCCGAACAGGTGGCACCAGATCAGTGTGCCGTCCTGCTTGCGCAGCCGGGTCGTCGTTTCGAGGGCTTTGCCGGCGATGAGCATGGCCTTCGAACGACGGGCCAGATCCTCGTAGGCCTCCGGTGATTCGTGCAGCGCAACAGCCGCCACGCCGTGCAGGGCGCCGCGTGCGTAACCGGTCATTTCCTCGAATCGGCGATTGCAGCGGAGCATGGTCCGACGATTCATGAAAGCGATGCCGACGGAGGCGTTGTCGAAGATGGTCTGCAGTTCGAGCAGGGTTTCCTGCCGCTGCGATTCGGCGAGCTTTCGCTCGGAGATGTCGGCGAGTATCCAGATCGTCCCGGCGGCAGGGTGTTCGACGTCGATCAGATAAGCGACCGCGTCAACCCATATCGGCCGGCCATCCTGATGACGCAGCTCAAGTTCGTGGTGGAAGGGCTGTCCGGAACCCAGGGCCGGTCCGGCAAGCTTGCCGAGTGCGGCGTAATCGGCATCCGAGCGGAAAACAAGGCGAGCCGGCTGGTTTATGACGCTGGATTCAAATCCGAATATTTTTGCAAAATGAATATTGTGTCTGGTTATTATTTTGTCTTTTGTATAAACAATCCCGACCGGCGCGTTATTTAGCAGCGCCTGATACTCCCGTTCCGTATCCAGCAATTATTGAGCCTCCACTTTTGGCGTGTTTGAATTTTTTTGTATTTATTGTTGCTTGATTTATAAGTCTATTTTTTTCGTCGGGGGCGGACAAGTATTTTGTTGTTTGATTCGTTTTGGTAGAAAAAAATCATATTTCCCGTATCAATTCAATTTGGTTTTATTTATGACAGTCAACAAACCCGGGGCGGAGGCTGGCAAGCTCGGTGCTGGCGTTGGCGATTCCTCGCCAAATGTGCCGTTCGGGAATTTTTGGCCGAAATTCGGGTCCAGGCTCTGTGTTAGGCTTCATGCCTGCTCCCTACCGTGATCCCCGCATGAGCTCCGAAGCCATCTCGACCCCCGAAATCGTTGCCGCCATCGTATTTGCGCTGGCTGTGCTGCACACTTTCTCGACCAAGTGGTTTGCTCGCCTGGCCCATGTCCAGCCCGGGCATGCCGGCTTGTGGCACCTGCTCTCCGAGGTCGAGGTGGTGTTCGGGTTTTGGGCCTTTGTCCTGGTCATCGCCCTGGTTGTCCTGACTGGCAAGACGGATGCGGTCGACTACATGGAGAACCGCAATTTCACGGAGCCGATGTTCGTCTTCGTGATCATGGTCATCGCTGCCAGCCGCCCCATTCTCGATATTTGTGGCGGCACGGTCCGCATGCTGGCCCGACTGCTGCCGCTGCAGTCGTCGCTGGTGGTCTATTTCCTGTGCCTGTCGCTCATTCCTATCCTCGGTTCGTTCATCACCGAGCCGGCGGCCATGACCGTGGCGGCCTTGATGTTGCGCGATCGCTATTTCGGCAGCGCGCTGTCGGCGCGTTTCAAGTACGCCACGCTCGGCGTGTTGTTCGTCAATGTGTCGATCGGCGGCACGCTGACCAGTTTCGGCGCGCCGCCGGTCCTCATGGTGGCGGCGACCTGGCAGTGGGATACGGCCTTCATGTTCTCGACCTTCGGCTGGAAGGCGGCGCTGGCGGTGATGGTCAATGCGCTGGCGGGCACGTTCTTCTTCAGGAAGGAGCTGCTTACCTTGCCGGATGCCCGGGAGAGCGATGCGGGGAGCGCGGTGCCGGTATCGGTGGCCAGCATCCATCTCGTCTTTCTCGTCGGTGTCGTGCTCTTTGCCCACCATCCGGCCGTTTTCATGGGCCTGTTCCTGTTTTTCCTGGGCTATGCCGAGGCTTATGAACGCTACCAGAACCGGTTGATCCTGCGCGAAGGCCTGCTCGTCGCCTTCTTCCTGGCTGGTTTGGTGGTGCTCGGCGGCTTGCAGCAATGGTGGTTGCAGCGCACCTTGCTCGGAGTCGAGCCGACGGTGCTGTTTTTCCTGGCGACAGGCTTGACGGCCATTACCGACAATGCGGCGCTGACCTATCTTGCCTCGCTGGTGCAGGGAGTCAGCCCGGCTTTCCAGTATGCGATCGTGGCCGGTGCGGTGACCGGTGGCGGTCTGACCATCATTGCCAACGCGCCCAATCCGGCCGGCGTGGCGATCCTGAAATCGAGCTTCGACGACGAATCGGTCAGCCCGCTCGGGCTATTTCTCGCTGCCCTGCCGCCGACCGTGGTGGCGATGCTGGCCTTTCTGCTGCTGTAGGTATCGCTGTGGCAGGGGCGCTCAGTTCTTGACCGGGCGCTTGGATAGTTTGCGCTGCAGTGTCCGGCGGTGCATTTTCAGGGCGCGGGCGGTGGCTGAAATATTGCCGTCATTCTCGTTGAGCACACGCTGGATGTGCTCCCATTCCAGCCGGTCGACCGACAGGGGTTCGTCCGAAATCGCTACGTCGAAGTTCGGATTGGCATCTTCCTCGAAGGCACTCAGGATGGCATCGACCTCGACGGGCTTGGCGAGATACTGGATGGCGCCCAGCTTGACCGCATCGACGGCGGTGGCAATGCTGGCATAGCCGGTGAGCACGACGATGCGGCAATCGGGGACGATTTCCAGCAACTGCGGTATCAGGGCCAGTCCCGAGCTGCCATTGAGGTTGAGGTCGAGAATGACCTGCTCGGGTTCGATTTCACGTGCTTTGGCAATCGCCGCCTGCGGATCGAGGGCGCCACAGGCGGGATGGCCGCGGCGTTCCAGGGTGCGGACCAGGATAGCGTTGAAACTGGGGTCGTCGTCGATGATCAGCATCGCTGGGTTCATGGTTTCGCTCGGGGCAATTCGATGCGGGCCAGGGCGCCGCCATCGTCGGGATTGAACAGGGTCAGGCGACCACCGAGTTGTTCGATGGCTGTTCGGGTCAGGATCAGGCCCACGCCGCTGCCGCGCTCGTGTGCAGGGAAACTGCTCTGGCCACCGGTGGCCAGTATCTCGGATGGAAAGCCGGGGCCATGGTCGCGGATGTCGATGCACAGGTTTTCGCTGCACCAGCTCAAACGGATGTCGAGCGGCCGTGGCGTGGCGTTGGCAGCATTGTTGAGCAGGTTGAGGATGGCCTGTTCGAGCCGCGGATCGGCAGCGATGGACGGTGCGCTGCCATCGCTGGCAATGATCAGCCGGCTGCCGGCTTGCGGTCGTGCTGCATGCCAATGCTGGCGCAGGCTGTCCAGCCAGCGGTCGGCCGGCACCGCTTCGACATTGTCCAGACGCTCCGCCCCGGCGCGGCGCGACAGGCCGGTGATGATCTGCTTGCAGACGCCGATCTGCTGGCGGAGCAGGGCGATGTCTTCGCGCACCGCGTCGCTGAGGTTCGGGTCGTTGGCCAGTTCGCCAGCGAGCAGGGCCATGGTGCCGAGGGGGGTGCCGAGTTCGTGGGCAGCGCCGGCAGCCAGGGTACCCATGGCCATCACGCGTTCGTCACGCAGCGCCTGTTCGCGCGTGGCAGCCAGTTCGGCGTCGCGTTCGCGAATCTGGCGGGTCATGCGCACGATCAGCCAGCCGATCATGGCGGTCGATACGACGAAAATAAGCCACATGCCAATCAGGTGCAGGCGGGTGGCACGCGTTGCATCGGCCATCGGCAACGGGATGAAATACAGCATCAGCAAGGAATAGGCGATGATGGCCGTGGCGCTGACGGCAGCGACGCAGCGTGCCGGCAAGGTCAGTGCGGCGACGGCGACCGGGGGCAGGAGCAGTGAAACGAGCGGATTGGTTGCGCCGCCGCTGAAGAAGACGATGGCCGACAGGGCGCCGATATCGAACAGCACCTGCGTGAACAACTCGCCGGTACTGGCCGCCTGGCTGTGCAGGACACGCCATTGGGCGATGGCATTGAAGAGGGCAATGACAGCGATGATGCCGAGCAGGGGGGGCTGCGGGACGGGAATGTCGAGGATGCCTGGGCCCATCAGGACGACCAGGAAGAGGATGGCCAGCACAACCCAGCGTCCGGCGACCAGGCGGCGCAGGTTGGCCAGATGGTCAGCGCTTTCGTTGGTGCAGGGAAGTATTGCCATGGCCGAATTATGCGTGATTTGTGTCAATTTCCGGTCGCCACTAAGATGCGACAATTCGCCGCAGCTAAATTTGGAGTTGTTCGCATGCTGATCTCACTACGCAATTCATTGCTGGTTGCCGCCCTGGTTTGTGCCGGGTTCGTGCAGGCTGCCGATCTCGAAAAGGGCAAGGAAATCAACGGTACTTGTGCCGCCTGTCACAGCGACAACGGGCAGGGTGGCAAAAAGGGCGAATACCCCCGTATCGCCGGGCAGCAGGTCAAGTACATCGAAACCCAGTTGAGAAATTTCCGGGCGCGGGCCCGGATCAATATCCCGATGTTCCCCTATACCCAGGAGCGCGAACTGTCGGACGAGGATATCAAGGACATCTCGGCCTACCTCGCCGGCATCAAGCTCGATACCAAGATGCCGACCTATACCGGCACCGAGGATGCGCTGACCCGGCTGTTGATGGCCGAGAAGGTGATGATCATCCCGCGGGCCGAGGGTGATCTGGCCAATGGCGAGAAGATTTACCAGAAGCAGTGTGCCGGTTGCCACGGCAAGACGGGCAAGGGCAAGGGGATGTTCCCGATGCTGGTTGGGCAATACACCAACTATCTGCAGCGGCAGGTCGATCTGTATCTGAAGGGTGATCGGCCGCACGACGACGAGGGAACCGTCGGCGTGCTCAATGGCCTCAAGGCCCAGGAAATTCAGGATGTCCTGGCCTACCTCACCTCGATTCAGGAAACCGAGCAATGAAACTGTTTTCACTACTCCTGCTGGTCATGCTGACCTCTGGCGCTGCGCTGGCCCACGGCCATCCTGCGCCGGTAGACGACAGCATGCCGGATGCGCAAAAGATCCGTTTTTGCGAGCGGGTGCGCGACCACGCGGTGCAAGCCCTCTACAACCGTGACCGCGGTCGTCCGATGAAGTTGTTCGACGAGGATGGCAGCGACGGGCCGCGTATCACCAACTTCATCATCAAGCGGATTTACGAAGAGCCGCAGATCGCCAGCCCGAAGAAGGCCGATGCTTTCGGCCGGGCGACCTGCAACGAAATGATGGGGACGAAGGCCCCGTCAGAGTAAGAAGGGAATGAAGCGCTTGGTACGCTGCATGTAGGCAGCGTACGCCGGTCCGAAGTAGGCCAGGCATTCCTTTTCGTCGGTGGTCGCTGTCAGCCAGAGGGCGATGGTGGCGAGCAGGACGATGGCCGTGCCGCTCAGGCTGGGGTCCTGGAAATAGGCACCCCAGGCCAGTGCCAGCAGCGAGGCGTACATCGGGTGGCGGATGTAGCCGAAAATGCCGTGCGATACCAGTTGGGTCGTTTTCTCGAATTCGTAGAACGACCCATCGTCGCGTGTTGCACCGGGAGCGCCATCGCGCTTGAGGGTAGCGACGCCGATGACGACCAGCGCAATACTGCTCATCATCAGCAGCCATGAGGTGAACTGGTGGGGTGAGTAGGGATCGGTGCCCCACACCTCCCGATTCATGACGATCAGGCCTAGGATGGCCTCCCACGCAAAGAAGCGGTAAAAACCGTGGCTGCCCGGCTTGCGCAAGGGTTTGCGCGATAGCCAGACAATTGCGGCCGAGCCGGCCAGGAACAGGGTCAGATCGTTCATGTCAGTCGGCGAAAGCTGCGCTCAGGGCGGCGATCATGTAGCCATGGTCGAGTACGCCGGCACTCTCGCGAATGCTGTGCATGGCCCACATCGGGGAGCCGACATCGACACTGGGAATACCCAGCCGGGCCGCGACAATGGGGCCGATGGTGCTGCCGCAGCCAAGATCGGTGCGGTGGGCGTATTGCTGGCAGGGCACGCCGGCCCTGGCGCAGAGCGCCATGAAGCGGGCCGCCGTTTCGCCCGTGGTGCTGTAGCGCTGGTTGGCATTGCTCTTGATGACCGGGCCGGCATTGACCAGTGCGTGATGGCAGGGCTCGTAGGCGGCAGGGAAGTTCGGGTGCCAGCCGTGTGCCATGTCGGCGCTGATGAAGAAGCTGCGCGCCACCATGCGGCGCTGGTCTTCGCCATCCAGCCCGGTATTGCCGGCCAGCCGGGCGAGGACATCGGCGATGAAGCTGCCGCCGGCACCGGCTGCACTTTCGCTGCCGACTTCCTCGTGATCGAAGAATGCGCACAGGCAGGTGGCCACCGGCCGGTCGGTGGCGAGCAGGGCGTTCAGGGCGGCATGGCAGGAGGCGAGGTTGTCGAGCTGGCTGTCGGCGATGAACTCGCGGTCGGCGCCCCACAGGCTGCCTTTTTGCGTGTCGTAGGCGTTCAGCTCCCAGGTCAGCAGGTCGCCCGGCTCGACCCCGAGGGCAGCGGCAATCGGCTGGCGGAAGCGGGCATCGGCTTTGACGCCTTCTTCGGCAACCCCGAGCAGCAGCGGCAGTTCGCTCTGCTTGTTGAATTTCAGGCCGCTCTCGTTGACTTCGCGGTTCATGTGGATGGCCAGGTTGGGCAAGCGGAGCAGCGGGTCGGCAAAGCGCACCAGTCGCGTCGCGAAACCGTCGGGCGTGCGCACATGGACGCGCCCGGCCAGCGACAGGTCACGATCGGCGAAGGTGGCGAGGATGGGGCCGCCATACACCTCGACGCCGAGACGCACCATGCCGCCTACTTCCTCGGCCGGCCTCGGCTTGATGCGCAGCCCCGGCGAATCGGTATGGGCGCCGATGATGCGCAGGCCGCTTTCCGCCAGTGCGGCACTGCCGACAACGAAGGCGATGATGGCCGCGTCACCGCGCACGACGTAGCGTTTGTCACCAGCCTGCAGTGTCCACCGCTCGGTTTCGTCCAGGCGTGCGAAGCCGGCCGCCTGCAGGCGTTGTTCGCAGGTGGCGACGGCATGCCACGGGCTGGGGCTGGCATCGATGAACTCGAGCAGATCCTGGGCTTGTTGGCGGGTGTTGGCGGGAATGGTCATGGCTGGTTCGGATTGAGCAGTTCAATAAGCAGACGGGCAACGCGCCGGTCATAGAGCATGGCGATGTGGCCGACCGGCGGCAGTTCGATGTCCTGGGCGCCGGGCAGGCGCTGGTTGTCCTGCGGCATCACGTAGTTGTCGTAGGCGTTGCGCAGGCTGATGGTGGGCACGGTCAGCGGCTCGGCGGCCATGTCCTGCAGCCACAGGGAACCGGTGGTCATTTCACGGGAATTCTGGCCGAAACCGATCCGGCTCATGTCGCTGCCCAT
>JAEUOE010000133.1 GCA_016790885.1 Dechloromonas sp.
GGCCAGTTCGCGGTAACGCTGCTTCAGTTCGGCCACGGTTTTCGCATCGGCCTGCCAGTAGCCGTGGCGGGCCATTTCCAGCATTTTCTCGATGCTCTGCGCCAGCGCGTGCGGGTTGTTCTTCTCGAACCAGTCTTTCAAGCCCAGCTTGTGCTTGTCGCGGACATAGACGTCGACGAACGCCTGCCACTGGTCGTCGCGCACGATTTCGCGCGATACCGTGGTCCACCCGGTGAAGTTGTTGATACCGTCGAGCACCTGCAGCGTGCCGGCATAGCCTTCGGCCATCAGGCCCTGGATGTAGCCGGGGTGGAAGTTGCGGGTGGCGAGTTCCTTGGCCAGGAACTGGTCGGCGCCTTCGATGCGGCCGCCCTTGCCGTCGGCGCCGCTGTTGCGCAGGTTGGCGATGTAGAGCTCCGGTGCCTTGCCGTCGAGTGCGCGCACCGCCGCGCCGATGCCGCCGAGGTACTGGAAGGGGTCGTCGGTGGTCAGCATGCCGTAGAGGTTGGAAGTACGCGCCAGCACGGCGCCCTCGGTGCCTTTCAGGTGTTCGGCGTAGAGGTTGACCTTGGCGCCTGCCTCGTCGGCGCCGGCAATACCCTGGGTTCCCCAGGCCGATTCGTCGGTACCGTAGGCGTGCTGCATGCGCGACAGGTAGAGGGCGGCCAGCTTCCTGTCGGCTTCGCCCTTGCTCTTCCAGGTGTCAGTGGCCAGCGCGGCATCGTCCAGCCCGGTGCCGTAGCGGCCGGATTCGTTGGAGAAGATGCGCGTTTCGGCCGCCCGCTGCGCGGCCTTCTCCGGCACGCCCTGCTTGATCAGGCGTTCGGCGATGGCGCGGCTGTTGGCATAGACCGGGTTGTCGGCCTCGTTGGCGCGGGCGGCCAGTTCGACCGCCTTGGCCAGTTGCTTCATGGCGTTCGGGAAGTGATCGCGATAAAGACCGGTGGCCGAGAGCACGACGTCGACACGCGGCCGCTTGAGTTGCTCGCGCGGCACCAGCCTGACGTCAATGACCCGCCCGCCGGCGTCCCACACCGGCTCGACGCCCATGGTCCATAGCGCCTGCGCTTCGAGGATGCCCTGGTGGCGCATGGTTTCGACCGACCACAGCGAGAAGGCGAGTTTCTTCGGCGCGCGGCCGGCCTTGGCGGTCTGCGCGGCGATCAGCGCGTCGGAGGCTTCCTTGCCGGCTTCCCAGGCCTGCCTGGTTGGCACCCGCGAGGGGTCGAAGCCGTAGAGGTTGCGGCCGGTGGGCAGGGCGTCCGGGTTCTTGATCGGGTCGCCGCCGTAGGAGGTCGGCCGGTGCTGCCCGGCCAGCCCTGAGAGCAGGCCGGCGATTTCGCCCTGGGCGCCGAGGTCGGCGTACCAGCGGCGGCCTTGCTCCAGCTTTTCGGCCAGGGCCTGGTCGGCGGGCAGCGGCGTTTTGCCGGTCAGGGCCTCGCTCAGCATGCGGAACGGCGGGGTACTGGTCAGCTTGCTGTAGTCGCCGACGAAGAGCTCGTCGAGGTCGTCTTCCTTGACGCCCATGATGCGGGCGGCGGTTTCGTGGAAGCCCTTGCCGAGCATCAGCAATACCGTGCCGAGCCGGTGTTTCTCCTGCGGCGGTGTGCCGAAGGTGTGCAGGCCGAGCGGCTGGGCCGTCTGCGCCAACTCGTGCAGGTGGTTGTGCAGTTCGTCGATGAAGGCGCGGAAATCCTGGTCGATGCGGGCATCGCTCCAGCCCATGTCCTTGTCGATGTGTTCCTTCTTGACCCGTTTTTTCAGGTCGGCCGCCAGCTTGTCCTTCACCGCGCCAGCGTCCTGCGCCAGCCACTGGTGCAGCAGGTCGTGGATGAGGGTCAGCGATTCGTGCAGCCCGGCCGGCGCGAAGGGCGGCGTCTGGTGGGTGACGATGACGGCCCGGCCGCGCCGCTTGGCCTGCAGCGCTTCGCCGATGTTGTCGACGATGTAGGGATAGACCACCGGCACATCGCCGATGGCGAGCAGCGGGTAATCGGTGACGGCCAGGCCGCGCTCCTTGCCGGGCAGCCATTCCTGCGAGCCGTGTGTGCCGTAGTGCACCAGCGCATCGGCCTTGAAATGCTCGCGCAACCACAGGTAGTGGGCCAGGTAGAAATGCGAAGGCGCCGCCTTGGACGAGTGGTAGAGGGCTTTTTCCTTCTCCTCCCAGCGTTCGCCACGTGGTGCCTGCGGGCTGAAGATGACCTTGCCGACGGCCAGGCGCGGCATGACGAAGACCGCTTCGCCGCGGTCGACGGTGACCATCGCCGATTTTTCCGGGTCGCCCCAGCGTTCGCGCAGTTCGTCCTGGACGGCTGCCGGCTGGCGCTGTAGCCAGGCCTTGTAGGTGGCGACCGGCAGGCGCTCGGCCAGGCCGTCGCGCAACAGGCCGGCCAGTTCGCCATCGCGATAGAAGGGGGCGAGCAGGCGTTGCAGCAGTTTGATCAGGCTTTCTTCGGTTTCGCCATGGGTGTCGTAGCCGGCATCGCGCAGGGCCTTGAGCGTGGTTTCGAAACTGCGCGGCAGGTTCATGAACGAGGCCGACATGTTCTTTTCGCCCGGCGGGTAGTTCCAGAACAGCATCGCCACCTTCTTGTCGGCATTCGGCAGGCGCTGCAGGCGAACCAGCTTCAGCGCCTTGTTCACGATGGCAGCGGCCTGCTCGGGCAGGGCGACGACCTCGCCGGTCTTCTTGTCCGAGGTGCTGGCGACGATGGCATCGACGATGCCGGCGTATTCGCCCTGGGCCAGGTAGAAGGGCACGTCGATCAGCGGCACGCCCTGCGGGTCGGCCCGCCAGGCGGCTTCGTCGCCCTTGCGGTAGGCCAGCGCCTGGATGACCGGGATGCCGAGTTCGGCCAGTTCCTGGCGCCGGCCTTCGGGGTCGAGCACGATCTGCGTGCTGATCACCGCATCGGCGACCGGCTTGCCGTCGACCGTCAGCATTTTCTTGTGCGGCCCCATTACCCCGGCGTAGTAGGGCAGCGCGATGGCGCCGCCGGCTTCGATGCGGGCGACCAGGTCATCGATGAAGGTGGTTTGCTCGGCACCGATGTAGATCTGGTGGAAGGCGATGGCGATGGTCGGCGGCCGCTTGTCGAGGGCGATGCCGCGCCATTTGAAATACTCGGCCGGCGTGGCGAAAACGCGGTTCGGCGCCTTGGGGTGGTAGATCGCATCGTCGGGGAAGACGAAGGGCGCGGCCAGCCTGGGCTGCGGCTGGCTGCGCAACTGGGCAGCCAGGGTGGCGAAGAAGCCTTCGTAGTTGGTGCGCCCGCCGTTGGTGTAATAGGCGTGCAGCCTGGCAGCCAGCTCCTTGGGCAGGCCATTGCCGGCGGGGCCGTCGTCCTTCATCCACAGGTGCGGCGTCTTCAGGCCATCCAGCGCCTTGCCCAGCTTGCCCTTGACGGCATCCTGCATGTGGCTGCGGGCGGCATCGAAAACGATGAAATCGGATTTTTCCAATAGCCGGGCGGCCTGATCGGCGGGCAGCCGCTCGGCGAAATGGGCTTCGACCGTGATGCCATGCTGGCGGCCGATGTCGGCGACGGCCTTGAACTTGCCGGGCGGTACCGGCGAGGTGGCGATGATCAGCAGGTTTTCGGCGAGGGCGCTGCCGGCAATCGACAGGGCGGCGAGGCCGGCCAGGGTCAAACGGCCCAGGCGGCGGGGTAGGGAAAGGCGGATGGTCATGGCTGGCGGGGTTTCCGGCTGGCTGGAGGGCGATGGCGGATCAATGGAGCGCGGCCCGGGGCGGGCCGGCCGGCAGGGGGTCGTCGGTAATGGCGAGGTGCAACAACCCCCATTCGCTTTCCAGACGCTGGCCAACCTGCTTGATCAGGGGCGCCAGTTGCTCGTCCGGGTAATGCTGCAGCAAGGCCAGTTCGCGCTGGATGAGCAGGGCCTGCTGCGGACAGCCGAGGCAGGAAAACCGTGTCATCAGGTTGAGCAGCGAGGCGAGCAGGGCCGACGGATCAGGCAAGTGGGCTGACATGGCGCTCTCCAAAAAATGCGCCGACGCCCCGATTCCGGGGCCGCCGGCGCGAAGGGGTCAGAAGTCGGCCTGGAAGGAGACGCGAACGTTGCGTCCCGGCTGGCTGTAGAAATCGACGCCGGTGAGGCTGGTGTCGGCCTGGCGGATGTCGGTCCAGTACCAGTACTTCTGGTCGAAGACGTTGTTGACCGCGACGACGACGCGCGTGTTGGCGGTCGGCCGGAACCAGGCGGCCAGGTCGTTTATGCCGTAGCCCGGGGTACGGAACCAGGCGCCGCCGCTGTCGTCGACCCGGTTCTTGCCTTTGGCCACGCGCAGGCGCCACTCGCCGCCCCACTGGCCGATGTCGTAGGCCAGGCCGAAGCTGGCGCGGAGCGGCTCGACGGTATTGATCGCCACGCCGGTGTCGGTGTTTTCCCCGCGGGCGTAGGCAATCGCCCCATCGACCCGCCAGTTGCGGGCGAAGGCCCAGCTGGCCCGCGATTCGGCGCCGTAGATGCGGACA
>JAEUOE010000147.1 GCA_016790885.1 Dechloromonas sp.
GTGCAGGCGCTTGAAGACGGCCGCCTCGTCGCGCAGCGTGCAATCGACGGTGTAGATCAGCGTGATGGCCGATTTCTTGCGCGCGTCGTAGCCGCGGCGAAAGAGGCTGACATCGAGCAGGTCGTCGTTGGCGATACCGAGGCGCTGGCAGATGGCCGGGCGCAGGGCATCGGGAGCATGGTCAAGGGGAAGTTTCAGTTCGGTGATGCGCAACATGGCGGCGTCTTTCTCTCAGCGGGCCTTGAACTGCTTGTGGCAGGACTTGCAACTATCGTGCACCGCCTCGTAGGCCGTACCGACCTGCGCCTTGTCCTTGCTCTGTACGGCCGCCTGCAACTTGTCGGTGGCGGCGATGAAGGCCTGCTTCTCCTGCTCGAACTCGGCCGGCTTGCTCCACACCTCCGGCGTCGCCTTGGTCGGCGGGTAGTTGGTGTCCGGCCCGAAGTGGCCCCACGGCAGGTCGCGCCTGGCGATCAACTCGGCCGTGAATTTCTCGACGCGCTCGGCGTCGTAAGTCCCCTTGCGCAGCATGACGCCCATCGGCTCGAAGGACTTGATGATGTCCTTGAAAGCCGTTTGCCGCTGCTTCACCGGCTGCCCGGGGCGGGTGTCTTCCGGTTCGCCACAGGCAGTGAGGAGCGTGGCGGCGGAAAGGATGACAAGGCCGGTACGGAGAGGCTGGAACATGGTGGCGGCAGGGCTGGCGATAAAGGGCGGATTATACGTCGCGCACCCTGCCGAGGCTCCGTGCCTGCTCAGCTCACAACGTAGTTCACCACGGCCGGCGGCGTGCTGCGCGGCGTTTCGCCGACCAGTTCGCAGACCGACATTTCGATGCCGTGGCACATCGAGGCGAGCGCCAGGTCGTTCGGTTCCGTGCCGAAGGGTTCCTCGATCTGCTCGCCGATTACGTCGAGCGCCAGGAAGGTGTAGGCGATGAAGGGGGCGACCAGGGTGGTCAGCCAGCCGATGGAGGTGCTCAGGCCGATGGGCAGCAACAGGCAATAGACCATCACGGTGCGGTTCATCAGCACGCGGTAGGTGTAGGGGATGGGGGTGTTGGCGATGCGCTCGCAGGCGCCGGAGGCTTCGGTCAGCAGGTTGAGGTTGCGGTCGATCGACTGCAGTTGCAGATCGCTCAGGCAGCCGGCCTTCTGTGCTGTGGCGATGTCCGTGGCCAGGCAGAGGAGCAGGGCGGAAGGCGGAAAGCGGGCGGCGCAGACCCGCTCAAGAACGACCGGGTCGAGACGGCAGGCCAGGTCGGCGCGGGGATCGGTGGCGCGCAGCTGGTGCTTGAGGGCATAGGCGAAGGCACCCAGGCTGCGGGCGACCCGGCGCTGCAATTCGCGGTCGGCGCTGGCAAAGCTGGCGACCTGGCGGGTCAGGGCGCGGGCGGCAATGAGCAGGTTGCCCCATTGCTTGCGTGCTTCCCAGTAGCGGTCGTAGCTGACCGAGTTGCGGAAGCCGAGGAAGATGGCCAGTGCCACCCCCATCAGCGTGAAGGGCGGAATCGACAGGGCCGATGCGGCGTGGGCGCTCATCCACCAGTCGCGGCTGAGCACGCTGGCGACGGAAACGGCGAGCACGAGCAGCAGGCGGGTGGCGATGTAGGGGAGAACCGAACCCCGCCAGACGAAGAGCAGGCGGAACCAGTGGAGGTGGGGGCGGACGATCATGGCGGCAGGGGTGGGAGGTTAGCGTGTTTCGTCCACGATCATGATCAGCTTGGCCTCGATTTCGGCGGCCAGGTGGGCCGCTTCAGGGTTTTCGCCGAGGGCGGCGAGCAGGGCCGGCGGGCGGATGAGGCCGATCCGGGTGACGCCGTTTTCGGTGTAGACCGCAATGCGCCAGGGAAGGGTCAGGCCGAGGCGCATGTCGATGGCGAGCAGGTCGGCGGCGTAGCGATAGTTGATGACTTCATGCACCTGGCAGTCTTCATCGAACTCGATGCCGCGCCGCTGCAGGGTTTCGCCGATGTCCTGGCGATGCAGGATGACGAAGCCGAGGCGTTCGACCACCGGCCCGAGGTCGAGATTGGCTTCATAGAACGACTTGCTGCTTTCGACGATGTAGAACACGGCATTTCCCAGGCGGTGACGGCGGGCAGCAGGATAACGGAGGCGCGGCGATCGAACAATCGGCAGCAGTCCGGCGCACGGCGCTAGACCTCGCTGGTTTTGGCGCAGCCGGCCAGGCGACAGGTGTTGCGCCCCCCGCGCTTGGCGGCATACAGCGCGCGGTCGGCATTTTCCAGCAGCTCGGCGAGGTCGGCGCCGGCTTGCGGATAGACGGCAATGCCGATACTGGCGCTGACCCGGGTCTGGATGCCGGGGTAGGGCTTGCCCAGTTCGGCCACCAGGCGATGCGCCGTTTCGGTCGCGCTCTCCTCGCCGGCATCCACGAGCAGGATGGAGAATTCGTCGCCCCCCATGCGGGCGGCGGCATCGGCCGCGCGGATGGTCGCTTCGAGGCGGCGGGCGACGGCTGCCAGCAACTGGTCGCCGGCGGCATGGCCTTCTTCGTCATTGACCACCTTGAAATTGTCGAGGTCGATGGCGAGGATGCTCAGTTGGCGGTTTTCCCGCTCGGCAATGGCCAGTTGATGCTGGACGAGTTCATAGAACAGCGCCCGGTTGCCCAGTTCGGTCAGCGGGTCGTGGTAGGCGCGGTGATGCACCTTGGCCATCAGGTGCGAGGCCTGCACGATGGCATGGCCGACGGCTTCCGCCTCGTGCAGTTGCACCCTGGGCAGGGTCAGCGGCTTGCCGTTGCGCAGGGCGAGCGCCGCATCGTTCAGGTAATGGACGGAGGAAACCACGCGCTGCGTAATGCACAAGGCCAGCCAGCTGCCGACGACGATGAGCAGGAGGGCGGCGGCGCCCAGGCCGGCGAACATCCGGAACATTTCCCTTTCGATCAGCGATTTCGGGGCGCCGGTCACCACACTCCAGTTCCACAGGTCCGAGCGGGCGTAAGCCGTGGATACCGGAACGCCTTCCTTGGTCAGGGTCGACAGCGAGCCGCGGTGACTGGTCTGCAGTCGGGCGCGCAGCTCGGCGACTGCCTTCTGGCCGACAAAGCGTTCGGCATCGCGCGAGCGGCCGATGATGGTGCCCGAGCTGTCGACGATGGCGACCAGCCAGCCATGCTGGAGCGACTGCCGCTGCAGCAGCTCGTTCAACTGGGTCGGCAGCATCCCGACATTCAGGCTGTAGATGACCTCGCCATTCCGGCCGTGCACCGGCACGCCCATGGCGATGATCGGCTCGCCGGTGACCGGGCCCTTGAACAGACCGGTCAGCACGGTCCTGCCGGTGGCGAACACCTCGGCCAGCAGCGGCGGATTGCCGCTTTGCGGCAGGGGTTTGCCGAAAGGGCGCAAGGTATTGACCACCTGGCGCCCGTCGCGGTCGGTCAGTACATAGTTGTAGATGGTTTGTGATTGCAGCGCGGCGCGGGCGATCTGGTGAAAGCGCTGCAGGTCGCCGTTCTGCAGCAGCTCCGAGGTGGCCAGCACATGCAGGCCGGATTCGATGACGGCCAGTTCGCGATCCAGTTCGACCAGGATCTGGCTGGCCAGCAGCTCGGTCTGCTGCGCCATCTTTTCCTTTTCCAGCTGGTAGTTGGCATAGAGCAGATAGGAGCAAAGGGCGATACCGGGCAACACGCAGGCCAGTACGAGCATGATCAGGCTGGTGCGCAGCGAAATCTGGCGCGGCGGGCCGGAGGCGTACCAGTCCGCTCCGGCATCCGCTGGCGGATCGGCTGTGCTGCCTGGCGTCACTGCGGCTTGCTCCACACTCACCCAAAGCCTCCGGCCAGATGGCGTCGACCAGACGCCCCCGGCGATCTGTCCAAAATCGCGGACTGCTGAATCAGGCTAGGTGCCGTCGGCGCATTCGTCAACGCCGGGCATCGGCAAAAATATTTTCGCCCGGGGTGTAACAAAATCGCCTCGGCTCCGACTAATCCCCTGAGCGAACCCATTGCGCTCGCCTTGACCCAACCACCACGGAGAAAAATCATGAAAAAGCAGAACCTCGTTTCCCTGACCGCCTGTTCCATCGTGGCCGCCGCCGCGCTCGGTTCGGTTGCCCACGCCGCCGACAATCCGTTCGCCGCCAAGCAACTGCAGGCCGGTTATCAACTGGCGCAAGCCGACAAGAAGACCGACGGCAAGTGCGGCGAAGCGAAATGCGGCGCCGACAAGAAGGATGCAGCAGACAAGAAGGCTGCCGGCGACAAGAAGAGCGACGGCAAGTGCGGTGCCGACAAGAAGGGCGACGCCAGCTGCGGCGCCAAGAAGTAAATCGGCCACGGGGCGGCGCGCAGCCGGATCTCGCCTCCGGATTGCGCCGCCGCCCGTCTGAACCCTGCAAGGACATCCCATGACCCATCGCATGCCCCACGGTGCCGGCCTTGGCTTTCGCCGGGAACTGCTGGCCGAACTGAAGGCGGCGGTGCCGGCGAACATCGACTTCTTCGAACTGGCGCCGGAAAACTGGGCCGGCATGGGCGGCCGCTCGGCCCGGGATCTGCGCCATTTCACCGAGCGTCATCCCTTCGTCTGTCACGGCCTGTCGCTGTCGCTGGGCGGCCCGGCACCGCTCGATACGGCACTGCTGCAGCGGATCAGGGCCTTCATGGCCGAGCACGGCATCGGCCTGTACACCGAGCACCTGTCCTGGTGCGCTGACGATCACCATCTCTACGAACTGCTGCCCATCCCGCTGACCGGCGATGCGGTGCGCTGGACGGCCGCCCGCATCCGCCAGGTGCAGGACATCCTCGGCTGCCGGATCGGCATCGAGAACGCGTCCACCTATCTGTCGCCCCCGGGGGCGGAGATGAGCGAGGCGGCATTCATCTCGGCCGTCGTCGCCGAAGCCGACTGCCTGCTGCATCTCGACGTGAACAACATCTACGTCAATAGCGCCAATTTCGGCTTCGATCCCTTTGCCTTCCTGCACGCCCTGCCGCTCGACCGCACCTGCTACATCCACGTCGCCGGGCATTACGTCGAGGCGGACGGCCTGCTGGTCGATACGCATGGCGCCGCGGTGATCGACCCGGTCTGGGCGCTGCTGACGGCCGCCTACGAGCGCATCGGCCGCCAGGTGCCGACCTGCCTGGAGCGCGATTTCAACATCCCCGACCTGGCTGCGCTGAGCGCCGAAGTCGGCCACATCGCCCGCCTGCAGTCCCAGGCTGCCGGGCGCCAAAGGCAGGTGGCGTGATGCCGGCCGCTTTCCAGGCGTTTCAGCGCGAATTCGGCCGCTACCTGCGCGACCCGCATCACGTCGCCCGCCCGCCCGGCCTGCCGGCGCGCCGGGCTGGCATCTACCGCGACTTGGTCTTCAATAACCTGTGCGGCTTCGTCGATACCTGCTTCCCGGTGTGCCGCAGCCTGCTCGGCGAGCCCCGCTGGCGCCGCCTGTGCCGTACCTTCCAGCGCGACTGGCCGCTGCCGTCACCGTGGTTCCGCGACATTCCCCGTGAATTCGTGCGCTACCTCGGCGCAGCCGACATACGCCAGCCGCTGCCGCGCTGGCTGGCCGAGCTGGCGCATTACGAGTGGGCCGAACTGGCGGTCGACGTCAGCGATGCGCCGATTCCGCCCTGCGACCCGGCCGGCGATCTGCTGGAACGCCCGGTCGTCCTCAATCCGGCCCTGATGAACCTGGCCTACGCCTGGCCGGTGCAGCGCATCGGCCCCGACTACCGGCCCCGCCAGCCGCAGCCGACGCATCTGGTGGTTTATCGCGATGCCGACGACCGCGTGCGCTTTAGCGAAGTGACGCCGGTCACCGGGCGCCTGCTCGACCTGTTCGCCAGTGAAACCCTGAGCGGCCGGCAGGCCATCCTGCGTTTGGCCGAAGAACTGCAACATCCCGATCCCGGCCAATGGCTCGGTTTCGGCGCCGCGCTGCTGGCCGATCTGCGGCAGCAAGGCATCCTTCTCGGGAGCCAGCCATGAACAAGTTCATCCTGCGCAGCTTCGATGCGATCGACCTCCTCGGCGTGTGGCTCGGCCTGCTCAGCCTGCGTGTCCTGCTCGGCTGGGATTATTTCGAGTCCGGCCTGGAAAAATTCCGCGGCACCAACTGGTTCGCCGACATCCAGGAGCGCTTTCCCTTTCCGTTCAATGTCGTGCCGCCGGAAATCAGCTGGCAGATGGCGACCTGGTTCGAACTGCTGGGCGGCGTGGCGCTGGTCATTGGCCTGGCCACCCGCTTCTTCACGGTATCGCTGCTCGTGCTCACGGTCGTCGCCATCGCCGCCGTGCATTGGCCGGATAACTGGAGCAGCCTGGCCGAACTGATGCAGGGCTATGTGTTCACCGACAAGGGGCAGGGCAATTTCAAACTGCCCGTGTTGTTCATGGGTATGCTGCTGCCGCTGCTCCTGCTCGGCCCGGGCAAACTGTCGCTCGATGCCTGGATCAGGACAGCCCTGCGGCGGCGTTGCGCCGGGCAGGCTTCCCAACACGCTGCAGGCGAGCCGATGACGTGTCCGAAAACACCCTGATCGACGATGATTTCGTGGCTGCCGTGCGCCGCGACATGCTGAAGTTCGCGCAACTGCAACTGCGCGATGCGGCGCTGGCCGAGGATGCCGTGCAGGAGGCGCTGCTCGCCGCGCTGGCCGGCGGGCGCAGTTTTGCCGGGCGCTCGGCGCTGAAGACCTGGGTCTTTTCCATCCTGCGCAACAAGATCGTCGATCTGATCCGTGCCCAGGGCCGCACGACCAATGTCTCCGCCCTGGGCGACGACGATGCGGCGCTCGATGCCAGCTTCGATGCGCTGTTCAAGACCAACGCCCACTGGCGCCCGGAAAACCGGCCCTTCGGCTGGGGCGACCCGGAAGAGAGCTTGCGCGAGGAGCGCTTCTGGGCCGTCTTCGAAATCTGCCTCAATCACCTGCCGGAAAGGACAGCCCGGGTTTTCATGATGCGCGAATTTCTCGAATTGGAAACCGATGAAGTCTGTCGCGAACTGGGCATCACGATCAGCCATTGCAACGTGATCCTGCACCGCGCCCGTCACGGCCTGCGCCGTTGCCTGGAAACCAGCTGGTTCGCACCGGGAGAAAAGCCATGCTGACCTGCAAGGAGGCCACCCGGATGATGTCCGAAGCCCAGGATCGGCCCCTGAGTGTAGGCGAACGCCTGCAACTGCAGATGCACCTGGCGATGTGCCGGGGCTGCCGGAATTTCCGTGTGCAGATGGATTTCCTGCGCACCGCCTGCCGGCGCTACCTGGGGCGGCGCGGTAGCGAGGAGAACGATTCCCGCATGCCCTGAGATGAGCGCGCCGGGCTGCAAAAGAAAACGGGAGCCGCAGCTCCCGTTGTTCGTGACGACCGCCCGGGTCGTTCAGCCCAGCGATTTTTCGAGTGCGGCCAGCAGCTTCAGGGCCCGCTCGCGATTCTTCGCGATGGCTGCGGCGCGCGCATCGACGTCGGCGCTGTCGTTACGCGATGCCTCCAGCAGCGCCTCGTGCGGCGTCATGCCGCCGAGGGCGGCTTCCAGCATTCTTTCGGCTTGTCGGTCGATGTCCATGTCAGACATGCGCTTCTCCATTCGTCTCGATGGCTCGGCTTTTTATCAGAAAAAAGGCCCTGCGGGTTGCGCAGGGCCTTCGTATTCCGGATGGGCGCGGATTAGCGCTTGGTCATCGCGGCGATGTTGGCTTGAGCGGCGTCGGTGAATTGCTTGGTGACGGCGTTCATGTTGCCGAAAGCCGAGTTGGCGGCGGCGATGGCGTTCTGGATGGCGGCAACGGCGCCTTCGGAGCCAGCCGGAGCGGACTTGGCAGCCATTTCAACCATGCCGGCGATGGACTTCTGGAAGTCGCTGAACTGGGCTTCGACCATCTTGGCCAGTTCCTGCTGGGTTTCGGCGGTGATTTCATACACCGAACGGGAGTAGGCGACAGCCTTCTCGACGGCCGGTTGTGCCAGCGCCGACTGGGCGGCCAGGGCTTCCTTCGGATCCTTGGCTTCGAGCACGGACTTGACGCCGGACGCGGTGTCTTCCAGTGCCGAGCGGGCGGTGTTCAGGTTCAGGGTGGCGATGCGCTCGGCGGAAGCCAGGGCGGTGTTGGCGACGGACAGCAGGGAATCGACGGTGGCCTTGTTGGCGGCGGCGAGTTGCTCGGGGCTGATGGACATGAGGTGTCTCCTGGATAAGGTTGTCAAGGTGTTCGGATGTGAGTATAGCGCACTATTTTTATAAATTGTGCACTGCAGCAAATATAAATTGAAAAGAATTACGGAAATGCGCGCATCGGCTGCCGCTGCCCCGCGAATGTACCCGATCAATACTCCGGCCTGAGCGTTCTGCAATCAGCTACCTTCAACCGGCGGTTGCGGCCGAGCTGGGCGGACGGGCGTTCGATCCAGTGATGAAAGACGCTGGCGGCGAGAATGCTCAGGCCGAACGCGAAGAGCAGGCCGGCCAGTGCTGCCAGCGGGGATGACCAGCCAAAACGGGTCCACAGCGTACCGACCAGCACGAGGATCGGAAAATGTACGAGGAAAAGACTGAAGGAGATGTTCCCCAGCCAGGTGATCGCGCCGTTCTTCGGCCAGCGTGCGCCCCAACCCATTTTTTCGGCGCTGAACAGCAGCGTTCCGATGGCCAGGGCACTCATCAGGCGCCAGCGCCAGTCGAAGGCCATGGCGAGGACGAAGAACGCCAGATAAAGCCAGAATTCATGCTTGGCATTGCCGCCCTGCAAGCTGCGGTGGATGACAATGCCCATGAAGAAGTACGGGAAGAAATACAGCCACCAGCCATCCCAGGCATCGTTGAGATTGACGTAGAACAGCGAGAAGAGCGCCAGCGGCCAGCCGAGCAGGCCGATGAAGTCGGTCTTGCCGCGCCCGAGCGCATCCCGGCACCAGAGGCCCGCGGCATAGACAAGACAGAGCTGGAAGTTGATGCAGACGAACCAGAGGCCGGCTGACAACTGTTCATAGCCGAGAATGCCCTGCAGGAAAAACAGGTGGGCCAGCAGCTGCGGCCACGTTACCGGCTCGCCGACGACCTG
>JAEUOE010000163.1 GCA_016790885.1 Dechloromonas sp.
ACCGAGCGGTTGTGGCCGAGGTGGATCACCTCGGAGCCGGTCGATTGCAGGATGCGGCGCATGATGTTGATCGACGCATCATGGCCGTCGAACAGCGAGGCAGCCGTCACGAAACGGACCTTGTTCTTGGGCTTGTACGGGGACAGCTTCTTGGCAACGGACAGATCGGTCATGGCGACAGCCTCATCGGGAAAGATGGAAAGCGCTCATGGTAGGCCGCTTTAACCCTCGCACCATTGTGGGGATAGACGACAATCGTGCAAATTCCGCCAAGGTGCTACAGTGGCAAAACACCTCATCGGACCGAAACAAAAATGGTGCACCGCACGATTGCCAATTCGCCCCAACGCTCGCAAGCCTCTGTCGCCATGGGGTTTGTCACCGGCATGCTGGCCGGCGTCCGTCGTCGGCAGATCGATCCTGCGCCCATTCTCGATGCGCTGGCGATTGACATTGCAGACACGGCCAGCCGCATTCCCATCGACCGCTACGCGGCCCTGTACAACCGCCTGAACCGCCAACTCGACGACGAAGGTTTCGGCCTGTTCGCCCAGCCGATGCGGGTTGGCAGTTTCGAATTCCTCTGCCGCGGCTGCCTGTCGGCGCCCACCCTGGCCGAGGCCCTGGCCCGGGCCTGCCGCTTCCTGCATGTCGTGCTCCCCGACCTGGCAGTCAGCGTCCGCCGCTCGCACGGCCATGCCGAACTGGTCATCGCCGAAACCCGCAAGCTGGCCGAGGACACCGACGACCCCGGCCGCGTCTTCGCCTTCGAATGGCTGCTCCGCCTGCTGCACGGCCTGGCCTGCTGGCTGGCCGGACGCGGCATCGCCCTCGACAGCGTGATCTTTCCCTACCGCAAGCCGGCTCATTTCGCCGACTACGCGCTGATCTTCACCGCCGATTCGCGCTTTGCGCCGACCGTGCCGGGCGGCACCGGCACGCTGGTCGCCAGTTTCAACGCCAACCTGCTCGACCTGCCCATTCGCCGCGACGAAGCCGCGCTAACCAGCTTTCTCGACGGCGCGCCGGGCAAGATCACCACCCTCTACCGGCGCGACCGCGAGATGGTCATCCGCATCCGCGACCTGCTGCGCGCCGGTCTGCCCGACACGCTGAGCCTCGACGACATCGCCGATCGCCTGCACCTGTCGCCGCGGACCATCCACCGTCGCCTGGAAGAAGAGGGCTCCAGCTTCCGCGGCATCAAGGACGCGCTGCGCCGCGACATGGCGCTGGCCCGCCTGAGCAAGACGAAGGATTCCATCGCCCAGGTCGCTGCTGATCTCGGCTATGCCGACACCTCCGCCTTCTATCGCGCTTTCGTCGAATGGACGGGGATGGCGCCGGTGCACTACCGGCGTCAATGGATGGGAAAATTGACCGACACGCCATGAGGATCGCCATGCCCCTGAAATCCCTGTTCGCCGCCCTCGCCCTGGCCACCGCATCGCTGAGCTGGGCGGCCGGGCTACTGGAGAAGGAGGTTTATTTCTCCGAAGCCGACATCCAGGCCCAGATCGACAAGAACGGCACGCTGCAGAAGAGCTACGGCAAGGGCATGATCGTCGTCACCCTGCTCGAACCGCCGAAGATCCATCTCGGCACGCCGGAAGGCAAGGCCGCCGTTGCCGCCCGCCTGCAGGTTTCCCTGCTCGGCAATCCCGCAGTGCCGGTCGATGTGCTCGGCACCTCGGGCCTGCGCTACGACGATAATGCCAAGGCTTTTTTCCTGGAGAACCCGGTGGCTGAATCGGTTCAGTCCGTCGGCATCCCCCGCGAGTACGAAGCGATGGCCCGCCAGGCAATCACCCAGATGATGAGCGCCTATTTCCGCAGCAAGCCGGTCCATGTCCTGCGTGAAGACGGCTCGCTGCAGGAAAGGACCGCCCGCTGGCTGCTGCGCTCGATCCGCATCGAGCCGGGGCGGGTAGCCGCCGTGCTGTCGCCGGTATGATCCTCAGTCGGTGTTGAATTCCCGCGCATACGGCTCGCGCAAATCAACCGGCTTGGCGGCCTTCTTGCGCAGGCGGATGTTGAGCATCTCGACGCCCACCGAGAAGGCCATGGCGAAGTAGATGTAGCCCTTCGGCACATGGTGGCCGAAGCCATCGGCAATCAGCACGACACCAACGACGACCAGGAAGGACAGGGCCAGCATCTTGATCGTCGGGTGGTTCGACACGAATTCGCCGATGGATTTGGCAAACAGCATCATCAGGCCGACCGAGGCGACGACGGCAGCAATCATCACCCCCACCTCGCTGACCATGCCAACCGCGGTAATGATCGAATCGAGCGAGAACACCAGGTCGATGACGATGATCTGGGCGATCACGCCGGCAAAGCTGGAGGCCACCTTGGCCGATTCGCTGCCCTCCTCGCCTTCCAGCAACTGGTGCACCTCGCCGGTACTCTTCCAGATCAGGAACAGGCCGCCGGCAATCAGGATCAGGTCCCGCCCGGAAACGCCGTAACCGAACAGCGTCAGCACCGGCTCGGTCAGACCGACGATCCACGACAGCAGCAGCAATAGCGCGATGCGCATGAACATGGCCAGGAACAGGCCGATCCGCCGCGCCAGCTCCTGTTTCTCCTTGGGCAGCTTGTCGACCAGGATGCTGATGAAAATGATGTTGTCGATACCAAGCACCAGTTCCAGCGCAGTCAGCGTGAAAAAGGCGATCCAGATTTCGGGGGAGAGCAGGAATTCGAGCATGGCAATTGGCGCCGGTAAAAGTTGAACCGCGGAATTCTAGGGATATTGACTGTCAGCGAACACCACGGCGAATGCTAGACACACTTCGGAAAATACGAACACTCTTCTTCAATGGGACCAATTTTCCAGTTGCTCGTACTCGGCAATCACCTGCGCGCCGAGCAGCAGCAGGGTCGCCGCCAGCTCCATTGAAAACAGGGCGACGACCGCCGTGCTCAGCGAGCCGTACACTACGCTGAGGCGGGACAGGTGGGCCAGATACCAGACCAGCAGATGGCGCAGGATTTCCCACAGGATGGCGGCGCTGAAGCCGCCGATCAGGGCGTGGCTGAGGCGTGTGCGACCAACCGGTATGACCAGGTACAAGCCGGCCAGGACCAGGGTTTCGATCAATACGCCCAGACCGTAGAACAGGCCGACAGACACCTGATCGAGCCGCCATTGCTGGCCGAACAGGGCAATGCTTTCCTGCGCCATCGCCTGCAGCAATGCCGATACGAAAGTCACCACCAGCAAGGTGATGCCAAGCAGGAGCACGAAGCAGTAGGGCAAGACGGCCGATACCAGGAAATGCCGGGATTTCGTCCGGCCGCGATGGGCGAAGATGATGCCCATCGCCTTTTCCAGCCCGGAAAAGGCCAGCGAACTGAAGAACAGCAGGCTGCCGACGAGCAGGAAACCGATGCCGAGCCCGTTGCGCAGGAAGGCATCGACATCGGCCAGTACGGCCTGCGACTGGCTGGGCACCAGCCATTCCAGGTAGCGCCCGAGCACGGCGAACAGCTCCGCCTGGCTGACCAGATGCGACAGCGCGAAGACGCTGAGAATGAGCAGCGGCACGATGGAGAGCAGCGCGTAGTAAGCCACCGCGCCGGCCAGCAGCAAGCCCTGGTTGGCCATGAAGGATTTGAACACCCGCCAGATGAAAGTCAGCGGATGCAGCAGCACGTACAGCGCCTTGTCGTGCCTGCCAGCCTCGTTCATACCCTCTCCCGCCGGCCATGCTGCGCAGAGCGGCCAACGGAGGCAGCACTGGCGGCCCTTCCGTCGGCCAGCACAGCCAGCCTTACTTGATATCCAGCACGCTGTCGTCCCACTTGGCGTGCTTCTCGTAGCCGAGCAGGTTGGCGACGGTGGCGGCGATGCTCGACAAACCGCAGGTTTCGCTCTGCCGCAGGCCCAGCTTGCCGCCGGAAACGTTGTCGTAAAGGATCAGCGGCACCGGGTTCAGCGTGTGCGCCGTCTTGGCCTTGAACGAGCCATCCTGGTTGGTGGCCGGCAGCTTGGTCTTCTTGTCCAGTTCGAACATTTCGTCGGCATTGCCGTGATCGGCCGTGATCAGCGCCACGCCGCCGGCCGCATCAATGGCCTTGAGCACGCGGGCCAGCGACAGGTCGACCGCCTCGACGGCGATGCGGGCCGCCTCGAAATTACCGGTATGGCCGACCATGTCGCCGTTGGCAAAATTGCAGCGCAGCGTTTTGTACTTGCCGGACTGGAGGGCGGCGATCATCGCATCGGCGATCTCGGCGGCCTTCATCCATGGGCGCTGCTCGAAGGGCACGACGTCGCTCGGCACCTCCTCCCAGGTTTCGCCATCGAACTTGCCGGAGCGGTTGCCATTCCAGAAGTAGGTCACATGACCGAACTTCTGCGTTTCGGAACAGGCGAACTGGCTGATGCCCAGCTTGCTGAACCACTCGCCGGAGGTGTCCTTGATCGCCGGCGGCGCCACCAGGAAACGCTTCGGCAGCTGCAGGTCGCCGTCGTACTGCAGCATGCCGGCGTAGGTCACCTGCGGGTAGCGCATGCGGTCGAACTTGTCGAAATCAGCCTCGACGAAAGCACGGGTAATCTCGATGGCGCGGTCGCCCCGGAAGTTGTAGAAGACAACCGAATCGCCATCCTCGATGGTGCCGATCGGCTGGCCGTTCTCGGCGATGACGAATTCCGGCAGATCCTGGTCGATGGTGCCGGGATTGGCGGCACGCAAGCCGTTGACCGCCTCGGTGGCATTGGCGAACTGCGGACCCTGGCCCAGCACGTGGGTCTTCCAGCCCTTGTCGACCATCGCCCAGTTGGCGTCGTAGCGGTCCATGGTGATGTACTGGCGGCCGCCCCCGGAAGCGATGCGGGCGTCGAAGCCGGCGGTGGAAATGTCCTGCAGGAAGGCCTCGAAGGGCACGACATACTCCAGCGCGCTGGTTTCCGGCACGTCGCGGCCGTCGAGCAGCGCGTGAATACGCACCGTCCTGACGCCCTCCTCCCTGGCCCGCTCCACCATGGCCTTCAGGTGGTCGATGTGGCTATGCACGTTGCCGTCGGAAAACAGGCCGATGAAATGGAGCACGCCCGCTTTTCCGTTGATCCCGGCCTTGGCACCGGCGACGATCTGCTGCCAGGCCTCGCCCTGCCAGATGTCGCCGGAAGCGATGGCGTTCGACACCAGCGCCGCGCCCTGGGCATAGACCTGGCCGGCGCCGATGGCGTTGTGGCCGACTTCCGAATTGCCCATGTCGTCGTCGGACGGCATGCCGACAGCAGTGCCGTGGGCACGCAGGCGGATGTTCGGGTAGTTGGCGAACAAGCGGTCGAGGGTCGGTTT
>JAEUOE010000172.1 GCA_016790885.1 Dechloromonas sp.
TTGCATGACCGCCATCAAACAGGAAGACCTGATCCAGTCAGTCGCCGACGCCTTCCAGTACATCAGCTACTACCACCCGCTGGACTACATCAAGGCCTTGGGTGAAGCCTACGAGCGCGAGGAATCCCCCGCTGCCAAGGACGCCATCGCCCAGATCCTGACCAACTCGCGCATGGCCGCCGAAGGTCATCGCCCGATCTGCCAGGACACCGGCATCGGCATGGTCTTCATCAAGGTCGGCATGAACGTCACCTGGCCGGATGCGACGATGAGCATCCAGAAGATGATCGACGAGGGCGTCCGCCGCGCCTACGCCAACCCGGACAACCCGCTGCGTGCTTCCGTGCTGGCCGACCCGGCCGGCGCCCGCAAGAACACCAAGGACAACACCCCGGCCGTGGTGCACTTCGAAATCGTCGAAGGCGACCACGTCGAAGTCATCTGCGCCGCCAAGGGTGGCGGCTCAGAAGCCAAGTCCAAGTTCGCCATGCTCAACCCATCCGACGACCTGGTCGACTGGGTGTTGAAGAAGATCCCGGAAATGGGCGCCGGCTGGTGTCCGCCGGGCATCATCGGCATCGGCATCGGCGGCACGCCGGAAAAGGCCATGCTGCTGGCCAAGGAATCGATCATGGCGCCGGTGGACATCCACGAACTGAAGGCACGTGGCCCGCAAAACCGCGCCGAGGAACTGCGCCTGGAGCTGTATGAGAAGGTTAACGCCCTCGGCGTCGGCGCCCAGGGCCTCGGTGGCCTGACCACCGTGCTCGACGTCAAGGTGCTGGATTATCCGTGCCACGCCGCCAACCTGCCGGTCGCCCTGGTGCCGAACTGCGCGGCCACCCGCCACTGCCATTTCCACCTCGATGGCTCCGGCCCGGCCAGGATCGAGCCGCCGAAGCTGGAAGACTGGCCGGCCGTCACCTGGACGCCGGACCTCAAGTCGGCCACCCGCGTCGACCTGAACACCCTGACCAAGGAACAGGTCGCCGCCTGGAAACCCGGCCAGAAACTGCTCCTCAACGGCAAGATGCTGACCGGCCGTGACGCTGCGCACAAGCGCATTGCCGACATGCTGGCCAAAGGCGAGAAGCTGCCGGTCGACTTCACCAACCGCGTCATCTACTACGTTGGCCCGGTCGACCCGGTGCGTGACGAAGTCGTCGGTCCGGCTGGCCCGACCACCGCTACCCGCATGGACAAGTTCACCCGCATGATGCTGGAACAGACCGGCCTGATCTCGATGGTTGGCAAGTCCGAGCGTGGTCCCTCCGCCATCTCCGCCATCAAGGACAACAAGTCCGCCTACCTGATGGCTGTCGGTGGCGCCGCCTACCTGGTCGCCAAAGCCATCAAGTCCGCCAAGGTTGTCGGCTGTGCCGATCTGGGCATGGAAGCCATCTACGAGTTTGACGTCGAAAACATGCCGGTCACCGTGGCGGTGGACTCCGCCGGTACCAGCGTGCATGAAACCGGCCCGAAGGAATGGCAGGTCAAGATTGGCAAGATTCCGGTCAAGGCCTGATCTACGGCTTTATCCACGAAAAACCCGGCTGCGGCCGGGTTTTTTCATGCGCGTCGGCAAAAAAGCCCGCAAACCGGCTGCTGCGGTCAACGCGAAAAAACGGCCAAAATCAGGAACTCAGTTCAGCGTACCCGACAAGCCCATGCGCGCGTAGCGTCGCGGGCGATCGCCGCTGGCTGGCGTGAGCATCTCCGGCGCCGGCTCGAATTCCGGCAGCGGCGCAAGCATCGGCAATGCGGTCGGTACATGATCGAGGTCAAGCAGGCTCGGTGTCGCCGACCAGCCGGGAATCGCCGGCGGCAAGGCCAGCAGATGATCAAAGCGGCCATTGCCGTCGTCGATGACGACATGTTTGCATCCGACCCGGCGGACGGATTCCAGCCGCCCCTCGGCGAGTTTGAGCATGTCCCACGACGACAGGTTGCGGCCATCATCGGGCGCGGCGGCAACGCCGGCACTCACGGTAAGTCGCAACTGCCGGCCACCGATTTTCACCTGCCCGGCCGCCATGGCCTGGCAGATTCGTGACGCAAAACCGCTGCAGTGGGCTTTGGTGGTTGCCGGTGCAACAACGATGACGCGACCGTGCGAACTGACCCCAACCTGCGTACCGGCACCGGTCTTGGCGGAGAGCAGACTGGAAAGTTGTTCCGCCGTGCGCACGGCCAGCGTACTGCCATAATCGCGCGCCAGATCATCGAAGGCATCCAGACCGAACACCAGCACGCCACCGCCGCGATGGGCGTGAGTCACCGGCAACGAGACCTTGCGCCGCTCAGGCAGATGCGGCAATCCGGACAAATCCGGCCATTGGCGGCGGATGGCCGCGACGACCGAGTACAGCGCCGACGATGGTGCCGCCTTGGCAACAAAGCCACTGACGCCCGCCTGCAGCGAAAGTAGCCGATCGCCCTCGGTGAAGGAGTCGGAAACAATCAGCATCACCGGCAAATCGCGAATACGCGCCAGACGATTGGCACGCACCCGCTCCACCAGCGCCAGCGTCTCCGGCGAGGCCACCGGCAAACCGCAGATCACGGCGACGATACTGACATCGAGCACCAGCGCATCCCACGCCGCCTCGAC
>JAEUOE010000206.1 GCA_016790885.1 Dechloromonas sp.
AGTTGCGTTTGCACACCTTCCAGCGACTTCATGGCAGACAAATTGCGCCTCGCCTCACCGGCGTCGCTGCGCGCCGAATTCGACTCGACCTGCAGGGAACGCGCGTTTTCCTGGGCGCGGTCAGCCTCACTCTGCGCCGCACGGGCCTGGCCCTGCAAGGCCTGCGCCCGCTGCTCGGCCTGATCGGCGTTGCGTTGCGCCTGTTGCTGCTGAATCTGCGACCACAAGGCGCCGCTTGCGCCTTGCGAACTGGTCAGGGAAGCGACCGGCATGTCCGGTACCTGCTATTGCGCGCAGCGCCTTCAGGCGATGACGTTGATCAAGGTGCCCGTCTGCTGCCCCTGGGCATTGACTACCGGGCGCGGCGGCTCTTCCTTGCGCTCGACCCGCTCTTCCGGACGCGGCTCGCGCTGTTCGGCCTGCCTCGCCTGTTGCGCTTGCTGGGCCTGTTGGGCCTGGCTGGTTTGGGCGCTGCCATTCGAATAGGCGCTGCTGATGTTGGAAGTTACTGATTGGACAGCCATAACGTCACCTCATATGAACACGGCCTTACACCGTGAACTTTATACCACTTCGGCAAATATTCCAGAATTACCTTACCTCTCAAATCACCCGCAGGCCGCCCGAACAATACGCTCGGTCTTCGCCGCATCGACCTCGGCATGCGTGCCGAGCGCGGCATTGCCGTGTTCCTGGACAGCCTGCCAGACCCGCCCGGCCGCATCACTCTCCATGATGCCGGCCTCGCGCAGGTGCAGCGGCATGCGCAGGCTGCGGTAGAAGGCCTCGATGGCGGCAATGGTGTCCTCGGCGCTCGGCTCGGCCAGGCCAAAGACATTGCGCCCCAGTTGCTCCAGCTTGACGCGCTTCGGCTCGACCAGTTCGCGCAGCAGCCAGGGCTGGACGATGCTCAGCGTGCGGCCGTGGTCGATACCCCACAGCGCCGTCAGTTCGACGGCGATGCGATGGGTGATCCAGTCCTGGGGCACGCCGACGCCGATGACGCCGCACAGGGCCTGGTTGGCCGCCCACATCAGGTTTTGCCGCCAGGCGTTGTCGTGGCGCTGGTCGAAGGTATCGGCCAGCGTTTTCAGCGCCTTCATCACCGCTTCGGCGTAACCGTCCTGCACCAGCGCACCGACCGGATAGGTCAGGTACTGCTCGCAAACATGAACAAAGGCATCGACGATGCCGTTTTCCAGCTGGCGATCCGGCAGGCTGGACATGACTTGCGGATTGAGGATGGCAAAGCGCGGCCGGGCCGGCGGCACGTAGAAGACCTTTTTCTGCTGCGTCGCCCGCTTGGTCACCACGGCCCCGACATTCGACTCCGAGCCGGTCGCCGGCAAGGTCAGCACGATGCCAACCGGCAGCGCCTGCCGGGGGGCATGCTTGCCGCTGACGATATCCCAGCCATCGCCGTCGTAAAGTGCAGCGCAGGCAACGAACTTGGCGCCATCGGACACCGAACCGCCGCCAACGCCGAGGATGAAATCGACGCCCTGCTCGCGCACCAGCGCCACGGCCTGTTCCAGTGTTTCCAGCGTCGGATTCGGTTCGACCCCGGCGAACTCGACGATCTGGCGCCCCGCCAGCGCCTGCGTCACCTGCTCGTAGACACCATTGCGCTTGATCGAACCGCCGCCGTAAAGCAGCAATACCCTGGCTTCCGGCGGAATGAGCTCACCCAGTCTGGCAAAGCTGTGGGTGCCGAAAACGATCTGGGTCGGGTTGCTGTAATTGAAGTCGAACAGATAGGCCATCGTGGAACTCCTCAAAAGGCTGGTCAGGACTGCCCGCACACGTCGGCGGCAATCGTCAGCGAGCGCTGGCGCAAGGCGGGATCAAAGATATCGCAAACGAACATGAATTCATCCGCCCCGGAGGCAGCCAGCAGATCGTTCAAGCCGGCGCGAACGGTCTCCGGCCCACCGATCACCGCCGCCCCGAGAAAATCGGCAATGCCCGACCGTTCGCGCGGATGCAGGCCCTGCATAAAGCCGGCGACCGGTGGCTGCAGGCAACCGCGATCACCGCGCAAAATGCCGAGGACGCGCTGGAAGGTGCTGCTCGCCAGGAATTCCGCTTCGTCGTCGGTCGCCGCCGCAATCAGCGGTACGCCGATGACGACATAGGGCTGATCAAGGTGGACGGAAGGCCGGAAACTGCGGCGATAGATGTCGATTGCCTGGCGCAGCATGGCCGGCGCGAAATGCGAGGCGAAGGCATAGGGCAAGCCGCGCTCGGCTGCCAGGCGGGCCGAGAACAGGCTGGAGCCGAGCAGCCAGATCGGCACTTCCGTCCCCGCCCCCGGCACGGCAAGCACCGGCTGCCCCGGCTGTTGCGGGCCGAGCAGACGCTGCAGTTCGGCCACCTCGCGGGGGAAATCGGCCTCTGTCTCGATGCGGTCGCGACGCAGGGCGCGCATGGTGACGGCATCGGTACCCGGCGCCCGGCCCAGCCCGAGATCGATACGGCCGGGATACAACTCGGCCAGCGTACCGAAGGCTTCCGCCACCACCAGCGGCGCGTGATTGGGCAGCATGATACCGCCGGAACCGACCCGGATGCGCTGCGTGCCGCCGGCGATATGGCCGACCAGCACGGCAGTCGCCGAACTGGCGATGCCCGGCATGTTGTGGTGTTCGGCCAGCCAGTAGCGGGTGAAACCCAGGGCCTCGACGTGGCGGGCATTGGCCAGCGAAAGCTGCAAGGCCTCGCCAACCGTGCCGCCTTGACGAACGGCAACCAGGTCGAGCATGGACAGGCGGATGTTGTTGAGCGAATTCATTGCTTCTCCCCGGCAAGATCACGATGGGCGCCCGGATTGCGCCGGCTCGCCGCCCAACTGAGCAGCGACAGCAAAACCAGCCCGCTACCGATGAGCAGGATGCCGGCCACCTCGGTGGCCTTGAATTCCTCCCCGAAGGTCAGGCGCGACGACAGGATGGCGACCACCGGCGTGCCGAGCACCGACAGGCTGGCCTCCCACGCCGGAACGCGGTCGAGGATGTAGATCCACAGCCACCAGCACATGGCCGTGCTGGCCACCGACATGAAGCCGAGGAGGCCAACGTAGGACAGGGTCCATTGCGTTGGCGGCTCGGGCACGACCAGGCTGAGCAGCACCAGCGGCACGGCGCCGAGCACCATCTGCCAGGCGGTCAGGGTCAGCAGGTCGACCGGCGTGGTCGAGCGCAGGCGCTTGATCAAAATGGTGCCGGTAGCCCAGCACAGCGCCGCCATCAGGCCGAGGAACTTGCTGAACAGGCTGGCCTGCATGTCCCACGGCTCGATGATCATCAGCAACCCGGTCAGCGTGCTGGCTGCCGCCAACCACTGCTTGCCGCGCACCCGCTCGCCGAGCAGCGGCCAGGCCAGCAACAAGGTCCAGATCGGCATGGTGAAGATGAGCACCGCTGTCTTGCCGGGGCCGCCTTCGACCAGTGCCCAGGTCTGGAAAATCATGAAGCCGGCCACCTGGGTCAGGCCGATGGCCAGCGTCTGGCCGGGCGCCACCAGCTTGAGCGGCTTGCCGATCAGCTTGAGGACGAGGAGCAGCGACAGCGCGCCGCCCACGCAACGCTCGGCGGCGAAGGCGAACGGCGGGGCGTACTGCAGGCCCTGTTTGGCCAGCACCCAGGTGTAGCCCCAGGTCAGCGACAGGACGACAAGTGCGATGACTGGTAGCCAGCGGCGATAGGAATTCATTCAGTTCTCGAAACGGCCATGACCGGCAAAACCGGCCATGGCTGCTTTTTAGTTGGCCAGCGTCGGGTAATCGGTGTAACCCTCGGCCCCGCCGCCGTAGAGCTTGTCGGCGCGCAGTTCGTTCAGCGCAGCCCCTTCGCGCAGACGGCGAACCAGGTCCGGCGTGCTGATGAACGAGCGGCCAAAGGCGACCAGGTCGGCCTTGCCATCGGCGACGGTCTGCAGGGCGAGATCGCGGCTGTAGCCGTTATTGACCATCCACGCCCCCTTGCAGGCGCGATGCAGCGCTTCGTAATCGAAGGGCTTGCCTTCCGGCGTCCGCGTGCCGCCGGTTTCACCCTCGATCACGTGCAGATAGGCCAGGCCGAAGGGCGCCAACTGCTCGACGACGTAGCCATAGAGGGCTTGCGGGTCGCTGTCGAGCGGTGCGGTGAAGGTAGTCATCGGGCTCAGGCGGATACCCGTGCGCCCGGCGCCGATCTCGCCGGCAATGGCGGCAACGACTTCGAGCAGCAGACGGGCACGGTTCGCGATGCTGCCGCCGTAGGGGCCGCTGCGGTCATTGACGCTGTCGCGCAGGAACTGCTCGATCAGGTAGGTGTTGGCGGCGTGGATTTCCACCCCGTCAAAACCGGCGTCGATGGCGTTGCGCGCAGCGCGGCGGTAGTCCTCGATCAGTGCGGGGATTTCGTCATCGCGCAGGGCGCGCGGCTTGGAAACCGGAATGAAGCCTTCGCGGGTAAAGGTCGAGGCATTGGCCACCCGGTCGGTCGAGGACACCGGCGCGGCACCGTCCGGCAACAGCGAGCTATGCGAAATACGCCCCACATGCCAGAGCTGCAGCACGATCTTGCCGCCCTCGCCATGCACGGCCGAGGTCACCTCGCGCCAGGCGGCGACCTGCTCTGCCGACCAGATGCCCGGGGTGTCGAGATAGCCCTGGGCGAGCGGGCTGATCGGGCTGGCCTCGGCGATGATCAGGCCGGCCGTGGCGCGCTGGCGGTAATACTCGACCGTTAGCGGGCCGGGCTTGTTGCCTTCGATGGCGCGGTTGCGGGTCAGCGGCGCCATCACGATGCGGTTGGCCAGGGCCATGTCGCCTACTTGAATCGGATCGAACAAGGTAGTCATCTGATCTTCCTTTCAACAAAGTAAAAATTAGACCGGTCGTCTAAAAAACAGCAGCAAAAATTGGCCACCTTCCGGCGACCAACAAGGTGAGGAAAAACTCAGGGGGCCAGCAGGCTCCGGGTAAAGGCCATGGCATTGGCCAGTGCCGCACCATCGCGATGCAGCTTGCCGATCAGGCTGGCGCCCAGCCACAGCTGGTAAAGCGTCTGGGCAATCGCCGGCGCATCCATCGGCGGAATCGAACCATCGGCCACGCCCGCTTCGATCACGCGGGCAATGCGCTGCACGACCTGCTCGGTGCCATCGCGCAGGGTGACCCGCATGGCATCGGAGAGATCGGCCACCTCCCCGCCCAGCTTGACGACCATGCATTTCTGTTCGGCACAGGCGTCGACCTGCTTGTCCAGCCAGGTCTGCCAGTAGCGCATCAGGCGCTCGCGCCCGCAGCCGGCTTCGGCGGCAAACAAGGCGTCGAGCTCGGCCAGGTAACGGTCGAAATAGTCCTGCAGCAAGGCCTGGCCGTACTGCTCCTTGGACGCGAAGTAATGGTAGAACGAACCCTTGGGCACGCCGGCGGCGGTCAGGATTTCGTTCAGGCCCACACTGGCGAAGCCCTTGCCGACGATGATGCGTTGGCCGGTTTCGAGAATGTGCTGGCGGGTGTTGTCGTGGCGTGTGTTCATGGCGAGATGGTTTCCGGCAAATTAGACCGGTCGTCTATAAAAAGTTCCCTCTATTTTTCGGGGCTCCCGAAGCCGCTGGAAAACAGCCTGGAATCGCCCTACCATCGGGCTTTTCCAGCCGTCTCAATCGATCATGCCCGCACCGGCTTCACCGCTCACCGACTCAAGACAACTCGTCCGCGTGCTCGCCGCCGACTGGAACAGCCCCCATGCCGTGCTGCAGCGCTACACCCGGACTCAGGCTGCCGCTGCCTGGCAGCCCGTCGGCGACGCGCTCCCCGTCATGCTTGGCCGGGCCGGGCTGGCCTGGGGCCGGGGCCTGCACCCGGAATCCGCCAATCAAGGCCCCATCAAGTGCGAAGGCGACGGTTGCGCGCCAGCCGGCATCTTCGCCCTTACCGCCCTGTTCGGCACCGCTGATCCGGCCGGCCAACTCGTGCAATCGGCCAGCTTGCCCTTCCTGTGCGCCAGCGGCGACCTGAAGTGCGTCGATGATCCGGCCTCGCCGCATTACAACCAGATCGTTGACCAGACCCGGGTCGCTCGAATCGACTGGGCATCCAGCGAGGACATGCTGCGCCCCGATACGCGCTACGCCATCGGCGCCGTCGTCGGGCACAACCCCGACAACCGACCGGGCGCCGGCTCCTGCATTTTCCTGCACGTCTGGCAGGATGCGGCGATGCCCACGGCTGGCTGCACCGCCGCTTCGCTCGCCAACATGAGCGAGGTCTGCGCCTGGCTCGACGCCACGGCCAATCCGCTACTCGTCCAGTTGCCGCAAGCCGAATACATCCGCTACCGGCAGGCCTGGGCGCTGCCGTGACAGCCCGGGCGGCGGCCATTAGACTGACGCCCTTTCCTCCCGCCTGAAGCCCTCTCCCGTGCTCAATCTCATCTGGGTCGCCTTCATCCTCGTCGGCTTCGTCGCCGCGCTGGCGCAAGCCCTGCAGGGCGACCTCGACATTTTCGCCCGGGTCTTGAACGGCTTGTTCGACAGCGCCAAAACCGGTTTCGAGATTTCACTCGGCCTGGTCGGCGTGATGAGCCTGTGGCTGGGCAT
>JAEUOE010000272.1 GCA_016790885.1 Dechloromonas sp.
TGCATGATAATGAACGATTGGTCAGTAAGGCAAGTGATGCCGCCAGCGGGCGGGCGAGTGGTTACAATGTCCGCCATGGACATTACCCACCCCGCCTTCTCCGGCCTCGATCTGCTGGCCTCGGCCGTGCTCCTGATCGACGATCAGCAACTGATACGCTACGTCAATGCCTCGGGTGAAAACCTGCTGGCGATTAGCAGTCGCAGCGTTATCGGCAAGCCGCTCGGTGCCATCTGCACCTGTTCGGCAACCCTGCAGTCGGCGCTGGACAACGGGCTGGCCAACAACTGGGGCTATACCGGGCAAAATATCGAACTGAAGCGTCAGGATGGTCAGGTGCTGCACCTCAACTGTACGGTGACGCCGCTGCGCCCTGATGTTGCCGCCGGCGTGCGCCTGCTGCTGGAGTTGCAGCCGATCGAGCACCATCTCGCCGCCACGCGCGAGGAAAGGTTGATCGAGCAACAGCAGGCCAGCCGCGAACTGATCCGCAATCTGGCGCATGAAATCAAGAACCCACTGGGTGGCATCCGCGGCGCAGCCCAGTTGCTAGAACACGAACTGAGCAATCCATCGCTCAAGGAATACACCCAGGTCATCATCAAGGAAGCCGACCGCCTGCAGGACCTGATGCAGCGCCTGCTGACGCCGCACCGGCCGATGCTGCCGGCGACCGTCAATATCCACGAGATCCTCGAACGGGTGCGCAGCCTGCTGACCGCCGAATTCCCCGGTTCGCTGGCCGTGCGCCGCGACTACGACACCAGCCTGCCGGAACTGGTCGGCGACCGCGAGCAGCTGATCCAGGCGGTGCTGAATATCGCCCGCAATGCGGCCCAGGCAATGAACGGCGAGGGCGAGATCGTGCTCAAGACCCGTTCGCTGCGCCAGGTCACGCTGGCCAAGAAGCGTTATCGGCTGGCCATGGAGATCAAGGTTATCGACAACGGGCCGGGTATTCCCGATGACATCCGCGAGCGCATGTTCTATCCGCTGGTATCCGGGCGGGAAGGGGGCAGCGGCCTGGGGCTGACCATCGCCCAGAATTTCATCCAGCACCACCACGGCACCATCGACTGCGCCAGCCGGCCGGGGAGCACGGTATTCACGCTGCGCTTGCCCATCGAGCAGGCTTGATTCGTGCTTATGATCTTGCCATTGCCATGACAAGATGAGTACAGCCGCCATGAAACCTGTCTGGATCGTCGACGACGACCGTTCCATCCGCTGGGTTCTCGAAAAGACCCTGTCCCGCGAGGGCATTCCGTTCAAGAGCTTTGCGTCGGCCAGCGAGGCCATTTCGCAGCTCGAACAGGGCATCGAGCCGCCGCAGGTGCTAATGTCCGATATCCGCATGCCAGGCCAGTCCGGCCTGGAATTGCTGCAGGAAGTGAAGACCCGTTTCCCGTCGCTGCCGGTCATCATCATGACCGCCTATTCCGATCTGGAAAGCGCGGTGGCCGCCTTCCAGGGCGGTGCTTTCGAATACCTGCCCAAGCCCTTCGACGTCGACCAGGCGGTCGAGCTGATCCGCCGGGCGATCGACGAATCAATGCACCAAAGCGGTGCGTCGGAAGAAGAGGGGCTGGTGCCGGAGATTCTCGGCCAGGCGCCGGCCATGCAGGAAGTCTTTCGCGCCATCGGCCGTCTCGCCCTGTCGCACGCCACGGTGCTGATTACTGGCGAATCCGGCTCGGGCAAGGAGCTGGTCGCCCGTGCCCTGCACCGGCACAGCCCGCGCGCCGACAAGCCCTTCATCGCCATCAACACGGCGGCGATACCCAAGGATCTGCTCGAATCGGAACTGTTCGGCCACGAACGCGGCGCCTTTACCGGTGCCCAGGCCCAGCGGCGCGGCCGCTTCGAGCAGGCCGAGGGCGGCACGCTGTTTCTCGACGAAATCGGTGACATGCCGTCCGAATTGCAGACCCGCCTGCTGCGCGTACTGTCGGATGGGCATTTCTACCGGGTTGGCGGCCATTCGCCGATCAAGGCCAACGTCCGGGTCATCGCGGCGACGCACCAGAACCTGGAAACGCGCGTCAAGGACGGCCTGTTCCGCGAAGACCTGTTCCACCGCCTCAACGTCATCCGTGTCCGCCTGCCCGCCCTGCGCGAGCGGCGCGAGGACATCCCGCTGCTCACCCGCCATTTCCTGCAGAAGAGCGCCCGCGAACTGGGTGTCGAAACCAAGCGGCTGTCGGAGGCCGCGCTGAAGTATCTGTCGGGTCTCGATTTCCAGGGCAACGTGCGGCAACTGGAGAACCTCTGCCACTGGCTGACCGTGATGGCGCCCGGCCAGCAGGTCGAGATCGGCGACCTGCCGGTCGAACTGCGCGAGGCCAGCCCGGTGGCCCAGGTCACCGACTGGGAGGGCGCGCTGGAAGGCGAGGTCGACCGCCTGCTGGCACGCGGCGTGCCGGATGTGCATGGCGTGCTGGCCCAGGTCTTCGAGCGCATCCTGATCACCCGGGCGCTGGCCCATACCGGCGGCCGCCGTATCGAGGCGGCGCAGGCGCTGGGCATCGGCCGCAACACCATCACGCGCAAGATCGCCGAGCTCGGCATCGACGGCGGCAAGGAGCATGCGGCGGAGTAAAATCTGTCGCATGGCACTGATCGATCCCGTAATGCTCAAGACCCGGCTGGGCGCACTGGCCGGGCGTTTCGACGTCGACGCGCTGGACGAATGCGACTCGACCAACAGCGAACTGATGCGCCGCGCCGAGCGGGGCGCGCCATCCGGCACGGTCATCGTTGCCGACCGGCAGCGTGCCGGTCGGGGGCGGCGCGGGCGGAGCTGGCTGTCGTCTCCGGAAACCAGCCTGACCTTCTCGCTGTTCTGGCGCTTTCCCGGTAATGCCAGCCGCTTGAGCGGCCTGTCGCTGGCGGTCGGGGTCGCCCTGGCCCGGGCCTTGAATGGCCTGGGCGGAGCCGGTATCCGGCTGAAGTGGCCGAACGATGTACTGCTGGCCAGGCAGGGCGAGTTTGCCAAGCTGGCCGGCATTCTGATCGAGTTGGCCTCCGACCGGCGCGGTACGCAGGCCATCGTCGGCATCGGCCTTAACCTGGCGGCCCCGGCTGAGGACTTGCCCCAACCGGCAGCAGGCCTGGCCGAGGCGGGTGTCGTTGCCGACCGCCATCAGGTGCTGGCTGCCATCCTGGCCGAACTGGCCGGTGTGCATGAGGTGTTCGCCGCCCGGGGCTTCGCCGCGCTGCGCGAGGATTGGCAGCGCTTTCATGCCTGGCATGGCCTGTCCGTGCAGATTCTCGGCGAGGGGGCGGCAGTGCAGGGCGTCTGCCTGGGTGTCGACGACGACGGCTCCTTGCTGCTCGATACCGCTCAGGGCGTCGAGCGCATCTTCTCGGGCGATGTCAGCCTGCGGCGCAGCGGAAACGGCGCGGCTGAAGGTGAGCCATGATTGTCTGTCTCGATAGCGGCAATACCCGCATCAAGTGGGGCGTGCACGATGGCACGGCCTGGCTGGCGCAGGGGGCGGTGGCACAGGCCGAGGTCGGCAGCCTGGCTGAACTTGTCGAGCGCTGGCCGCAGCCGGACAGGGTGATGCTGGCCAATGTGGCCGGCGACGAGACGGGCCGGCGTATTCGCCAGCATCTCGCCGCGTGGCAGCCGTTGTTCGAGGAGGTCCGCTCCGGCCACGCAGCGGCAGGGGTAACCAATTTTTACAAATATCCCGAGCGTCTCGGTGTGGATCGCTGGTGCGCCCTGATCGGTGCCCGTTTCCTGTGCCCGTCGGCGGCGGTGGTGGTAATGGCCGGCACGGCGACGACCATCGACACGCTCGATGCCGAGGGCCGCTTTCTGGGCGGCGACATCCTGCCCGGAATCGGCCTGATGCTGCGCTCGCTGGCCCATGGCACGGCCGGGTTGCCCTTTGCCGAGGGGCACTACACCAGCCTGCCGCGGTGCACCGACGATGCCATTGTGTCCGGCGTGATCGAGGCCCAGGCTGGGGCCATCGAGCGGGTACATGCCCGGCTCGCTGCAGCCGGCGGCAACTGCCTGATCTCCGGCGGCTATGCCGAACAGATCGCGCCCCATCTTGTGATCCCATATCGTCTGGCGCAGAATCTTCCGCTTGAGGGATTGAAACAACTCGCGTTAGCGGTGCGCTGAGCGATACAGGGGGAAAATGGAGATCATTGCGGTTGCCGATTTGAAGGTCGGCATGTTCGTGGCAGAGCCGGATTGTCCGTGGACGGCCTTGCCCTTCGCGTTCCAGGGCTTTGTCGTCGACTCGTGCGAGCAGGTCGATATCTTTCAGCAGCAATGCCGCTTTGTTTCCATCGACCGCTCGCGTTCCCTGAACGAACACTACGCCCCGCCCAGGCTTGAGCGTGACGCCCCCCTGAAAGGCGGGCTGCCGATCCGCACCAATCCAGCAGAAGATGCCGGGCAAGCAGGAATTTTCTCCTCGGCCGAAATCGAAAGGCGGAAAGTGCGGCGGCGGCGCTTCCTGGATTTCCTGCATTCGCAGGATGACAACGAACAGGCCCGCCAGTTGTCGCATGAGCTGGCCTATGTCGAGCCGCGCTACGATCAATTGACCGATGCGCTGGAGCAGGCATTCGACACCTTCGCCGAGGGCAAGAATGTCGACCTGCTGGCGGTGCGCGAAGGCCTGCATGACATTGCCGGCAGTCTGCAGCGCAATCCCGATGCCGTGATGTGGTTGCTGCGCCTCAAGCAGCGCGACGAATACAGTTTCGACCACGCGATGGACGTTGCGGTGAACATGGTGCTGGTCGGCACCCATATCGGCTGGCGCGACCAGCGCCTGCTCGATCTCGGGCTGACCGGCCTGCTGCAGGATGTCGGCAAGGTCGAACTGCCGGTCGACCTGCTGCGCAAGAAAACGGAACTGACGGCCGAGGAGCGCCTGCTGGTGCGTTCGCATGTGGCCAGCTCGATGGAGATCCTCGTCGCCCAGTCGTCGTTGTCGAGTGATGTGGTGCTCGCCGTCGGCCGTCACCACGAACGCTGGGACGGCACCGGCTATCCGCGCGGGCTGAAATTCGAACAGATCGGCATGGCCGCCGAAATTGCCGGCATTGCCGACTCGTTTTGCGCCATGCAGAAGGACAAGCCCTACCGCAGCGCCCTGGGCCATCAGGAGGCGCTGGAGGAACTGCACAGCCTGCGCGGCAGGATGTTCAATCCGGCCTTGATGGAGCAGTTCGTGCAATGTGTCGGGCTCTATCCGATTGGCACGCTGCTTGAACTGAGTACCGGCGAGGTGGGCGTGGTCATTCAGCAGAACCGCGTCCAGCGTTCCCGGCCGCGGGTCGTCGTGATGCTCGATGGCGACAAGCAGCCGGTGCGTAACTACCGTGTCGTCGACCTGCGGGAGCCGGCGCATGCCAGCCTGCGGGTGAGCAGGGCGCTGCCCTACAATGCTTACGGACTGGCGGCCCATGACTACTACCTTGGATAGCGACGGTTTCATCGATTACGCAGCATTCGGCGTCGGTGAAGACGATCTGCCGTCGTTGCGTGCCCTTGCCGGCATCTGGCGCTCGGCCGTCGGCGCGACGGCAGCGGCCTTCGGCAGCAGCCACCTGCTCGACGAATTTGTCGACCGGACGAGTGAGTTACCCCTGCGTATCAACGACTTCGGCTGGCAGCGCGAGTGGATGCTGGCCTGGCACAAGCTGAGCGGCCGGGGTTTTTCCCTGGCCGACATGTTCAGTTTCTTCAGCCATGCCACCGCCCGGGCGGAAGCCGACCTGTTCGGCCAGCAGGCGCAGGTCGGGCGGGTTCAACTGGAACTGTTCGCCATCCTGCGGCGCAGTGTCGTGGCGGCCATCAGCTGTGCCATCGAACTGGGCGAGGAGGTTCGCGAGACCGAAGCCGGCCTGCCCGGCGAGTGGGTGGCCATGCGCACCCTGCGGGAGATGGGCGAAAGCGGTCAGCCAGTAGCCGTGCTCTCGGTTTCCATGGTCAATCGCCAGGCCTTGTCCAACCTGACGGCCAGCGAACTGCACAGCCTGCCGGGGCTGCTTTCCGGTCAGTTAAGCAGCCTGTTGCGCCCACAGGACAAAGCCTTCGTCGGCCACGAGGGCGAGTGGCTGCTGCTGCTCGCCGACGTCACGTCGATGGCCCAGCCAGCATTGGCGGCATCGCACATTCATCGCGTCTTCGACCATCCGGTGCGCTTGCTGGGCGGGCGCGGCGTCGCGCTGGAGGCCTCGATCGGCATCGCGATGTTTCCCGATCACGGCAACGCAGCCGACGAGGTCATCCAGGCGGCACGCTTGGCTCGCGCCAGCCTGCAAACCAGCCGTGAACCCTTTGCCATCTTCGATACCGCAATGCGCCAGGACTGGCAGCACCGCCAGCAGTTGTCGGAGGAACTGCGCGAAGCCTTGCGCAAGGACCATCTGACGCTGTTTCTGCAGCCACAGGTCGATGGCGTCGGCCCATCGTGCTTCGGCGCCGAACTGCTGCTGCGCTGGCAGCGGGCCAATGGCGAATGGGTGCCGCCGCCGGTGATTGTGGACATCATCGAGGAGTACGGCTGGCGGGCCCAATTCACCAACTGGCTGGTGCGTGCCGCCCTTCACCATGCAGCTGAACTGGATGCGGCCGGCATCGCTGTCCGTCTGTCGCTCAACCTGACGGCCGGTGATTTGCTCGACACCGACCTGCCGGAACTGGTCGGCCAGTGCCTGGAATCCTGGCGCCTGCCGGCCGATCGTTTTACCTTCGAGCTCACCGAAACGGCCTTGATGCGCGACCGCGAACGCGGGCTGGAAGTCATGACCCGTCTGCGCGCCATGGGTATCCGCCTGGCCCTCGACGATTTCGGCACCGGCTATTCGTCCCTGAGCTACCTGGCCACGCTGCCGCTCAACGAGATCAAGATCGACCGTTCCTTCGTTGTCGGGATTGCCTCGTCCATCGACAAGCTGCGCATCGTTCGCACCATTATCGACCTGACTCACGACCTGGGTATGGAGTCGCTGGCCGAAGGTGTCGAGGATGTCGCCCAGCGCGACCAGTTGTTGGCGCTGGGTTGCACCCGGATTCAGGGATATTTGTACGCCAAGCCGATGCCGCTGCCTGAATTCATTACCTGGTATCGCGCTTTCCAGGCTTGAACAAACCCCGCCTTGCGGTGACAATCCTTTGTCATTGCGCCCTTTGCGGGAGATTCCATGTTCGATCCGGTCATCAACAGCCTGCCGGCCTTTGCCGGGTATTTCGCGACAGCCATCGGGCTGCTTGCCGTATTTGTCCTGCTTTACGTCTTCGTCACGCCGTACAACGAAATGGCCCTGATCCGCGCGGGCAATACCGCGGCGGCCATCAGCCTGGGCGGCGCGATGGTCGGCTATGCCCTGCCCATCGCGGTGTCGGTTGCGGTGAGTCATAACATTGGCGTGATGATCGGCTGGGGCGTCGTTGCCTGCATCGTGCAATTGCTGGCCTACATCGTGGCCCGTCTGGCCCTGCCGCAACTGGTTCTGAACATCCCCCAGGGCAAGATCGCCTCGGCGATTTTTCTCGCTTCGCTTTCCCTCGGCATCGGCATCCTCAACGCCGGTTGCATTGCCTGATCACTCAAGGAGACTTTCATGGCGCTGATGGACTTCATCAAGAAACAGTTTATCGACATCCTGCAGTGGACCGAGGATGGCGACGGCACGCTGGCCTGGCGTTTCCCGATGGCGGAAATGGAAATCCAGAACGGGGCCAGTCTGACCGTGCGCGACTCGCAGGTAGCCATGTTCGTCAACGAAGGCACGGTCGCCGACGTTTTCCAGCCCGGCATGTACAAGCTGACGACGCAGACGCTGCCGGTCCTGACCTATTTGAAGAACTGGGACAAGCTGTTCGAATCCCCGTTCAAGAGCGACGTCTATTTCTTCTCGACGCGCACCCAGCTTGACCAGAAATGGGGTACGCCCAACCCGATCACCATCCGCGACAAGGAATTCGGCATCGTCCGCCTGCGCGCCTTCGGTATCTATTCGTATCACCTGACCGACCCGAAGACCTTCTACCAGAAGATTTCCGGCACCCGCGACATCTATACCCGCGAGGAACTGGAAGGCCAGCTGCGCAACACCCTGGTCGCCGGCCTGACCGATCTGTTCGGCGAATCGGGCGTGCCCTTCATCGACATGGCGGCCAACCAGGATGAGTTCGGCAAGGCAATGTTCGCCAAGGCGGCGCCGATGTTCGCCGACTACGGCCTGGCGCTCGATACGCTGGTCGTCCAGAACGTCTCGCTGCCGGAAGAGTTGCAGAAGATCCTCGACCAGAAGATCGGCATGAACATGATCGGCGACATGCAGCGCTACACGCAGTATCAGGTCGCCAACAGCATTCCCGATGCAGCCAGGAACGAAGGCGGCATGGCGGCAATGGGCGTCGGCCTGGGCGCCGGTGTCGGCTTCGGCCAGGTCGTCGGCCAGGCCATGGCCTCGGCGCTGCCGGGCACAGCGGCGGCCGCCCCGGCAGCAGCGGCGGCAACAGTCGCGGCGATCTCGGCCGACGAGGTCGTCGCCACGCTGGAGAAGCTGCACGGCCTGGTCGAGAAAGGCATCCTCAGCCAGAGCGAGTTCGATGCCAAGAAGGCGGAACTGCTCAGGAAACTGACCTGATCCCTGGCGCGTGGCCCTCACTGCCTCCTGCCCTTCCTGCGGAGCGCCGGTTGTCTTCAAATCGGCGTCGTCGGTCTTTGCTGTCTGCGAATATTGCCAGAGCACGCTGGTCCGTCACGACCAGAATCTGGAAGACATCGGCAAGATGGCGGCTCTGGTCGAGGATCGCTCGCCGCTGCAACTGGGTGCCGAAGGCAGCTACAAGGGCGTGCATTTCGCGCTGATCGGGCGCATCCAGATCAAGTACAGCCAGGGCATCTGGAACGAGTGGCACCTGCTCTTCGACGACATGCGCACCGGCTGGCTGTCGGAAGCCGGTGGTGAGTATGTGCTCACCTTCATGCGCCAGGTGGATGAGCCGCTGCCGGACTTTTCGGCGCTGCGCATCGGTCAGCGCCTGCAAGTGGCCAGCCAGGTGTGGACGGTCAGCAATCTTGAAAACGCCGAGTGCATCGCCGGCCAGGGCGAGTTGCCGTTCAAGGTCGGAGGTGGCTATCCGGTCGCTGCGGCCGATCTGCGCAACGAGACCCGGTTCGCCACGCTGGATTATTCCGAATCGCCCCCTTTGCTGTTCGTTGGCGAGGCAGTCCGCTTCGACACCCTGAAAATGACCAACCTGCGTGACGGCGCGGCGCCGACCGTCACCGTGCAGGCCCAGGTCTTTCGCTGCCCGGGTTGCGGTTCGCCGATGCAGGCCCGTTCCCGCGACATCCTGGCCGTCGGCTGTGCCAGTTGCGGCACCGTGGTCGACACCGCCGACCGGAATTACAAGGTGCTGTCGCGCGCCCGGCAAGGGGAGCGCGAGCAGTACGTGCCGCGCCTGCCCCTGGGCAGCAAGGGTGTGCTCGAAGACAAGCCGGTCGAGGTCATCGGCTTCCTCGTCCGCCGCTGCAAGGTGGAGGGCATTGCCTACACCTGGCGCGAGTACCTGCTGGCCGGTGAGCATGGCACCTATCGCTGGCTGACCGAGTACAACGGCCACTGGAATATCGTCGATGTGCTGTCCCGCCCCCCGGCGACGAGCGGCATTGTCGAAGTGGACAGCCTCCGGTTCGGCGGCCAGGTGTTCAAGCATTTTTCGACCACGCCGATCGCCGAAGTCATTCAGGTGACGGGTGAATTCACCTGGCGGGTCAAGCGCGGCGAAAGCAACCGGGTGGTCGATTACGTGGCGCCGCCGCTGATGCTGTCCAGCGAAGCCACCAGCAACGACCTGAACTGGTCGCAGGGCTGCTACGCGACGCCGGAGAGCATTGCCGCCGCCTTCAAACTGCCCAATGCCCTGCCCGAGCCGATCGGCGTCTACGCCAACCAGCCCAACCCGTGGGCGGATACCACGCGCCGCGTCTGGACGCTGTTCCTCAAGCTGGCCCTGGTCGCCATCGTGGTCCAGTCCTTCTTCTTTTTCATGTCCAGCGAAAAAACCCTGCTGCGCCAGGATTTCACCTTCGAGCCGCGCAGCAGCGACGAAGTGCAAAGCGGTGAATTCACGCTGGCCGGCAAGCAACGCAAACTGGCGGTTCGCCAGTCCACCTCGCTCGATAACAACTGGATCGGCCTCGACCTGCTGCTGGTCAACAAGACGACCGGCCAGGCCTGGCCGGCGGCGCGCGAACTGGCCTATTACTGGGGCTACGACGACGGCCGGTGGACCGAAGGCAGCCGCGACGACGAGGTGGTTTTCGTCAATATCCCGGCCGGCACCTATTACCTGACCATCGACCCGGACATGCCGCCGGACAAGAACGTCGCCGTGCGTGACCGCCTGGAGGTACTGACGCCGCGTGCCGGCTGGTCGAATTTCATTATCGTCATGCTCTTCCTGGCTGCCTTCCCGATCTTTGCCACCATGCGCAAGGCGGCGTTCGAGACACGGCGCTGGGCGGAAAGCGATCACGCGCCGGTGAGCAGCGACGATTCCGACGGAGACGATTGATGTTCGACAAATTCAACCTGGGGGCCGGCGTCTTCGCCTTGCTGCTGTTTACCTATGTCCAGCAGCAGGGCTGGAATCTGTTCGACAACGTCGCCAATTCCGGGCAGGGCAATTCCGGCAGCAGTCGCAGCTATCATAAGTAATAGAATTGTTTGAAATGCCGTCATAATTACGGCATGCGATTGGTCTTGTTCCTGTTGTCATGCCTTGTGCTGGCGCCTGCCTGGGCGCTGGAGCAGGTCGTGCTGCAACTCAACTGGAAACATCAGTTCCAGTTCGCCGGCTACTACGCGGCAATCGAGCGGGGCTATTTCCGCGATGCCGGCTTCGCGGTCAGCCTGCGCGAATTGCAGGAGGGGGCGGACCCGGTCGATCTCATCCTCGATGGGGAAGCCGATTTCGGGGTGGCGGCTTCCGAACTGGCCCTGCATCGCGCCCAGGGCAAACCGGTCGTCGCCCTCGCCGCCATCGTGCAGCATTCGCCGCTCATCCTGCTGGTCAACCGGCGCAAGGTCAGCGTCATCGACAGTTTGCAGGGTTCCCGCATCATGCTCACGCCGCATGAAACGGAATTGTTCGCCTACCTGCGGCGCGAGGAAGTCACGCAATTCACGACCGTGCCGCACAGCTTCGACACCCAGGATCTGATCGAGGGGCGAATCGATGCGATGTCGGGCTACGCCACCGACGAGCCCTACCTGCTGAAGAAGGTCGGCTTTCCCTACCTGGTGTTCAATCCCACCGCCGTCGGCATCCATTTCTATGGCGATACGCTGTTTACGACCGCTGCCCGCATCAAGGGTTCGCCGGAGCGGGTTCGGGCCTTTCGCGCCGCGGCAATCAAAGGCTGGCAGTACGCGCTGGCCCACCCGGAGGAAATTGCCGACCTGATCCTGGCCAAGTATTCCCGGCGTCACGAGCGGGAGCATCTGTTGTTCGAGGCCAATGAACTGAAGCGCCTGATGCAGCCTGACCTGGTGGAAGTCGGCCAGCAGTCGGCCAGCCGCTGGCAGCAGATCGCTGAAACCTATGCCGAATTGGGCATGGTGCCGCCGAAACCGACGATCGACGGCCTGATCTTCGACGCCGATGTGCGCAAGCTGCCGGCCTGGATCTGGTATGCCCTGGCCGGTGGCGGGCTGTTGATCTTGATGGTGGGAGCAGCGGCGCTGTACTTTGCCCGGCTCAACATGCGCCTGAACCGTGAGGTGGCGTCGCGGCGCGAATTCGAGGTCGCCTTGCGGGCCAGCGAGGAGCGTTATCGGCAATTGGCCGATTTCAGCGAGGACGTTATCTGGACGCTGGATCTGCAAAGCATGCGCTTCACCTACGTCAGCCCGTCCATCGAGAAGGTGCGTGGCTTTACTGTCGCCGAGGCGAGCGCCCAGTCGATTGAGGATGCACTGACCGCGGAATCCTGCGCCCGGGTACAGGGCATCATGGCCGAGCATCTGCGGCGCATTGCCCAGGGCGATCTGACCGCCCTATCGGCGACGGCCGAAATCGAACAGCCGCACAAGCGGGGCGGCACCATCCATGCCGAAGTGGCCGGTACTTTCCTGCTCGATCCACAGGGCCAGCCTTACGCGCTGCTGGGCATTTCCCGCGATATTTCCGCGCGCCGGCGGGCCGAACACGAGTTGCGCCAGGCCAACGAGCAGTTGCGCAGGCAGCTGGATGAAATCGAGAAGCTGCAGGTGGCGCTCAAGGAGCAGACGATCCGCGACAGCCTGACCGGCTGCTTCAACCGCCGTTACCTCGACGAAACCCTGGAGCGCGAATTGTCGCGCTCGCGCCGCGAGGGTTACCCGTTGTCCCTGGTCATCCTCGACCTCGACTTCTTCAAGCAGATCAACGACACCTACGGCCACCTGGCCGGCGACCGGGCGCTGGTCGTGCTGGCCGAGACCCTGCGCGCCGACATCCGGCAGGAGGACGTGCTGTGCCGTTACGGCGGCGAGGAATTCGTCATCCTGATGCCGCGCATGCCGCTCGACAAGGCGGTGGAGCGGGCCGAGTCCTGGCGCTGCAAGATCGCCGACATCCGGGTGGTCTTTGGCAATTTCAAACTGTCATTCACCGCCTCGGCCGGTGTTGCCGCCTACCCCGACCACGGCAAGATGCCGGATGAGCTGACCCATGCCGCCGATACGGCGCTCTATGGCGCCAAGAACAGCGGGCGCAACCGGGTGGTGGTGTACTCGCCGGCACAACCTTGAGCTAGTCGCCGCCGCAACCCCCGCCACCGCCGTCGCCGAAATCCCCGGAACTGCTGTCGCTGCCGCCATCTCCGCCGCCACAGCCGATGTGGCTGGCGCAGTAGCCTGTGCCATCGCCGCCATGGCGGGCGGCCATGCAGTCGAGCTGGTAAACGAAGCCGCCGGCTATGCCCAGCGTCGCATCCAGCGCAAACAGGCGGGGCAGGCGCTCCGGCTGCCGGGGATTGATCCCTTCGTGCCTGCAGGCCAGCCGCCAGGCCCGCTTGATGCCGTTGCTGGCCTGCGTCGGCGACGACATCGCCTCGGCGGGCGTGTGGTGCAGAAAGCGCCCGAAGGCATGGCGGCAGAAACTGTCGTACTGGCGGGTGAACAGAATGAACTCGTGCCAGGCGTCGTCGACCGCTTGTGAGGGCATCGCCAGCATGCGTCGGCCGGCCTGGTGGCAGAAGATGAAATAGTCGCGCAGGGCATCGAGCACGGCTGTCCGTTGCGCGGCATCCAGTTCCGGCCGGCGCGCCGCGAGGCGGCGGTCGAGCAGGTTGTGCAGCGGAAAGTTAGCGATGTAGCGCGCCTGCGCGGACTGGCGCCAGCGCCGCCAAAGCAGCCAGGCACCAAGCAGCAGCAGGCCGCCGATCAGGAATTTCATGCCTGCACGTCGAAGCAGAGGTACTTGATTTCGAGGTAGTCCTCGATACCGTACTTCGAGCCCTCGCGCCCGAGGCCGGATTGCTTGATGCCGCCGAAGGGCGCCACCTCGTTGGAGATGCTGCCGGTGTTGATGCCCACCATGCCGTATTCCAGCGCCTCGCCAACGCGCCAGCAGCGCGCCACGTCGCGGGTGAAGAAATAGGCGGCAAGGCCGAACTCGGTATCGTTGGCCATGGCGATGGCTTCCGCTTCCGTCTCGAAGCGGAAGAGCGGGGCGACCGGGCCGAAGGTTTCCTCGCGGGCGACCTTCATGGCAGTGGTGACATCGGCCAGCACGGTCGGCTGGAAGAAGTTGCCGCCGCGTTCATGGCGAGCACCGCCGCACAGCAGGCGCGCCCCCTGGGCCAGCGCGTCGGCGACATGCGACTCGACCTTGCCGAGGCCGGCGGCGTTGATCAGCGGTCCCTGCGCCACGCCCGCCTCGGTGCCGGCGCCGACCTGCAACTGGCCGACCTTGGCCGCAAACTTGGCGGCGAATTCCTCATAGATACCGGCCTGCACCAGCAGGCGGTTGGCGCAGACGCAGGTCTGGCCGGTGTTGCGATACTTGGCAGCGATGGCGCCGGCGACGGCGGCGTCGACATCGGCATCGTCGAAGACGATGAACGGCGCGTTGCCGCCCAGTTCCAGCGACAGCTTCTTGATGGTCGGCGCGCATTGCGCCATGAGCAGGCGGCCGACAGCCGTCGAGCCGGTGAAGGACAGCTTGCGCACGATAGGGTTGGCGCACAGTTCGCCGCCGATGGCCGCCGGCTGGCCGGTGAGCACGTTGAACACGCCGGCCGGGAAGCCGGCCTGCTCGGCCAGCACGGCCAGCGCCAGCGCGGTCAGCGGGGTCGCCTCGGCCGGCTTGACCACCACCGGGCAGCCGGCGGCCAGCGCCGGGGCGACCTTGCGGGTGATCATGGCGAGCGGGAAATTCCACGGTGTGATCGCCGCGCAGACGCCAATCGGCTGCTTGATGACGAGCAGGCGGGTATTCGAGGCCGGGCTGGGGATGCTCTCGCCGTAGGTGCGCTTGCCTTCCTCGGCGAACCATTCGACGAAGGAGGCGCCGTAGATCACCTCGCCCCTGGCTTCCGCCAGCGGCTTGCCGCATTCGGCGGTGACGATCTGCGCCAGGTCGTCGGCATTGTCGAGAATCAGGCGGTTCCAGGCCTGCAGGATTTGCGAGCGGCGCCGCGCCGTCAGGGCGCGCCAGGCCGGCCAGGCCGCATTGGCGGCGTCGATGGCGCGGCGGGTTTCGTCAGCGCCGCAGAGCGGCACATCGGCCAGCTTGTCGCCGCTGGCCGGGTTGAGCACGGCCAGCTTGCCACCGGCGTCGGCATCCACCCATTGGCCGGCAATCAGGTTCCGGGTGCGCAGCAATTCTGTATTCTGTAGCTTCATGGGCTTGAAAAATCCTGTAAAAACGTTAAGTTATGGTTGGTTTCTAGAAAACGTCTTAGCTGCATGCGCCTGCCTGTCCTGATCCCGCTGAGCCTGATTGCTGCCTTGCTCGCCGCTTGCGGCAGTCCTGGTCCGCGCCCGCCCGCATCGACGGAAACTATAGCGCAAGCCTCGCGCCCGGTCAGCGAGAAGGGCAACGAGATCGTCCTCTACGCCATGGGCCTGCTCGACACCGGCTATCGCTTCGGCGGCAAGAACCCGGAAGCCGGGCTCGATTGCAGCGGCATGGTCAGTTACATCTACGGCCAGGCCGCCGGCCTCCGCGTCCAGGGCAGCGCCGCCGACATCGCGCGCAACAGCCGTGCCATCCAGCGCGATGAACTGCGCCCGGGCGATCTGGTCTTTTTCAACACGCTCAACCGCTCGTTTTCGCATGTCGGCATCTACATCGGCGACCGGCGCTTCATCCACGCCCCATCGAAGAATGGCAAGGTGCGCATCGACCACCTGAGCGACCGCTACTACGCCCAGCGCTTCGAAGCGGCGCGCACCTTCTTCGACTAGCGCGGCAGCCTGTGTCTTCCTTGCGCGTGGCGTATCCCGTGCCGCAGCGGGCTGGCCAAAACATCCAATCGCAGATTCCGGCATGGACGCAGCCAGCCTCAACGGGTAGAATCCGCAGTCTTCCGCCCGTAGCTCAGCTGGATAGAGTACTGCCCTCCGAAGGCAGGGGTCGTGCGTTCGAATCGCGCCGGGCGGGCCAAGAATTCAACGGGTTAGGTGATCATCTCCTAACCCGTTTTGTTTTTGGCCCATTTTTGGCCCAAAGATAGCCCAGTTTTAGCCCTTGCGGTTTAAATGGCGGCAGCAGGCTCAGTAAAGTGAATACTTCCAACCTGGCCCAAGCAACAGCATAGTCTTGGGGATATTAGTTTTTTTTGCTCTCAGTGGATGAGTGGGGCAATTCAGGAATGTGCTCAACCAACTGTTCGATCTTGCAACCGAAGTAGGAGCAAAGTCGATCCAGCACATCTGCAGTTGGATTGTAGCCACGATGGTTGGCTAATTTCGAAAGCGTCATGCGATGAATATGTGTCGCATCGGCAATTTCGACGAGTGTCACCACGCGATTCTCCCGAAACTCTTTCTCGGCTACCAATTCTTTCAGTCGAAATCGAAGCATCTAGAAGCCCTTGTGTTTCAAGCGATGCGTAAATGTATCAAAAAAACTTGACAAGCTGCATGGCGCGCTTAGAATGGACTTTGGATGATGCGTAAAGTAATCATTCAAAGCCCACAAATATCAAGGAGATTTGCCATGAGTACTACATATCTCACGACCGACGAGCTCTCTATGCGGATCAAATATGACTCCCGCACCATCCGTGAGCGCTTGAAAGATAGCGTGCTTCTCGAAGGCGTGCATTACATCCGTCCATTCGGCGGCCGAAAAATTCTGTTTATTTGGGAACGGATCGAAGAGGACATGGGGTGTGCCAACACTCATGCCTTTTCAATCCCGATGGCAAATGGAGGTGTGTGCCATGGGTAGCATTCGTAAGCACTCTCAAACAGGAGCACTTTTCTTCGACTTCCGATATCAGGGGTTTCGTTGTCGGGAATATACAGCTTTGCCTGATAGCGCTACCAATCGAAAGAAGATGCAAAAAATGGTTGATGCCATCGATGAAAGCATTGCTGTTGGCACTTTTAACTATCGCCAGTTTTTCCCCTCTAGCAAGAATGCCGCGAAGTTCGAACGGGGACTCCCTGCGAGTGCTAAGGCCGTGTCGGGGACGAATTCGGCTGCAGTCAAGCCGACGCCGCTTTTCAAGGATTTTGCCGATATCTGGTTCGGCGAAAAGGAAATCGAGTGGCGCACCTCGCACAAAAAGACCGTGCGCGACGACATCGACAAACGCCTCATCCCCCGCTTCGGGGACATGATGGTCGGCAACATCACCAAGGCAGACATTCTTGCATTCCGCGCAGACCTCGCCAAAGCTCCGGCACGGAACAAGACCAACCTGTTGTCCAATCCACGGATCAATAAGATATTGAATCCGCTTCGGCAAATCCTCTGTGAAGCCGCCGACCGCTTTGATTTTCGCACGCCCTTCGACAACATCAAACAACTCAGGGTCAAGCGGACCGATGTGGAACCCTTCTCGCTCGACGAAGTGAAGAAGATCATCGACACCGTACGGGCAGATTTCAAACAGTACTTCACGGTTCGTTTCTTCACCGGCATGCGGACCGGCGAAGTCCATGGCCTGAAATGGAAGTACGTCGATTTCGATCGCCGCCTGATCCTGGTTCGCGAAACAGTGGTCGCAGGTGAGGAAACCGACACCAAAACCATGTACTCGCAACGCGATATTCAGATGTCGCAACTGGTCTTCGATGCCCTCAAGGAACAGGAGAAGAGTACCCGCCTGGTTTCGCCGTTCGTCTTCTGCAACCGGGACGGTCTGCCCCTTGACTACAAGAACATCAACAACCGGGTCTGGAAGCCGCTCCTCCGACATCTTGGGCTCAAGGTACGTCGCCCCTATCAGTGTCGCCATACGGCGGCCACCTTATGGCTGGGGGCAGGGGAAAACCCGGAGTGGATTGCCCGGCAATTGGGGCACGCCACCACGGAAATGCTCTTTCGCGTTTATTCCCGCTATGTCCCGAATCTGACCCGACGCGACGGCTCGGCTTTCGAGCGTCTGCTGGCCGCCAATCTTGGCCACACCCCGAACCTGATTCCCGTCCAAGGAGCCTGACCATGCACACGCCGATTCTTCCGTTCCACTTCCGCCTGGTCAGCCTTGTTCGATTGCCGGGTGCCGCCGGTCGCGAGGTCATGAACGAAGCCGTCCTCTACCACAAGGATGCCCAGATCACCGCCTGCTGGACCTCCCGTCACGTCGACATCCGCCTCAAGCGCGGCTGTTGTGTGGCCCTGCGTGGCGCCTGTTTCCACCAACTCCGGAATGGGCGCCTACCGGTCAGTCGGCTCGAACTGATCGACAAACCGATCCCGGCCATCAATCCCTTCCACACCATTCCGCCCACCTGGCTGGCGGATCGTGATGCCGTTCAG
>JAEUOE010000277.1 GCA_016790885.1 Dechloromonas sp.
AGCCTGTTCAAGCCGCAGCGCCGCATCAACGAAGGCGATCTGCCGTCGGCCGACACCAAGATGCAGATCCTGGCACTGGCCATCAAGAAGCTGACCGATGCCGGTTATGTCTATATCGGCATGGACCACTTCGCCAAGCCGGACGACGAACTGGCTGTCGCCCAGCGTCAGGGCCGCCTGCACCGCAACTTCCAGGGCTATTCGACCTACGCCGACTGCGACATGCTGTCCTTCGGCATTTCGTCGATCAGCAAGGTCGGGCCGACCTACTGCCAGAACGTCAAGACGGCCGACGAGTACTACGATCGCATCGATGCCGGCGTGTTGCCGGTATTCCGCGGCATCGAGCTGACGGCCGACGACATTCTGCGCCGCTCGATCATCCAGGCCTTGATGTGTCATTTCGAACTGTCGATCGAGAGTATCGAAAGTTCGCACCTGATCGACTTCCGCAAATACTTCGCGGCCGAACTGGAAGACATGAAGGAAATGGAGCGCGCCGGCCTGCTCAAGGTCGACCGCGAATGGATTACCGTGCTGCCGCCGGGCCGCATGCTGGTCCGCGTCATTTCCATGGTCTTCGACCGTTATCTGCGCGAAGGGCGCCAGCGGGCGAGCTACTCCAAGGTGATCTGATCGCCTGACACGAGACAAACGGGCAGGTTAAACTGCCCGTTTCGCTTTCTGGGGCTGCCGTTCGATGCCTGATTCCGGTTTCCTTGCCTTGTTCCTGGTCGGCCTGCTCGGCGGCACGCATTGCGTCGGCATGTGCGGCGGCATCGTCAGCGCCATGTCGATGGGCGGCGGAGCCGGGTGGGGCATGCACCTCGCCTACAACAGCGGGCGCATCCTTTCCTACGCCGCTGCCGGTGCCATTGCCGGCGCCCTGGGCGCGGCCAGCATGGGGCTGGAGGGGCAGGTGCCGGCGCGCATGGTGCTCTATTTCATCGCCAACCTGATGCTGGTGGCCCTCGGGCTTTACCTTTTGGGCGTGAGCGGCGCACTGGCCTTTACCGAACGCGCCGGCCAGGCGCTGTGGCGGCACCTGCAGCCGCTGACCCGGCGCTTCCTGCCGGTGCGCAGCATGAGCCAGGCTTTCCCCCTCGGCATGTTGTGGGGCTGGCTGCCCTGCGGGTTGGTCTACAGCGCCTTGGCCAGCGCGCTGACGGCCGGTTCGGCTGAACGCGGCGCCTTGATGATGCTGGCCTTCGGCTTGGGTACGCTGCCCAATCTGCTTCTTGCCGGCCTGGTGCTGGCCCGCCTGAACGAATTCGTCCGCCGTCCGGTCGTGCGTACCATCTCGGGGTTGTTGGTGCTAGGCTTCGGACTATATGGATTCTTCGGCCTGGCGCGTTTGTCGGGCTGGCTTTAAGAGGTTTTGTCATGAAAATCCTGTTGCCGGCGGATGGCTCGGCCTGCTCCCTGCGGGCGGTCGACCAGTTGATCGCCCATATCGATTGTCTGCGTGAAGTGCCTGAAATTCACTTGCTGCATGTTCATCTGCCGATCCCGATCGGTCGCGTGCAGGCGCATGTCGGCAAGGAAACCCTGCATGCCTACTATCTGGAAGAGGGGCAGCAGCAACTGCAGGCAGCGCAGCAGAAACTCGATGGGGCCGGCCGTTTCCACACCACCCATATTCATGTCGGCCAGCCGGCCGAGGTGATCGGCAAGATGGCGGCCGAGCTGGACTGTGACCTGATCGTGATGGGGACGCATGGCCGTGGTCCGGTGGCTGGGCTGGTCATGGGCTCGGTGGCGACGCGCGTGTTGCATCTTGCGGCCTGCCCGGTGTTGCTTGTCAAATGAGCGAGGCTGAACAAGGGCGGGTGGTCGAGTTCGCCATTGGCGGCATGACCTGTGCTGCCTGCTCGACCCGGCTGGAAAAGGTTCTGAATCGCCAGGCCGGCATGCAGGCCAATGTCAATCTGGCCGCCGAGCGGGCGCGGATACGCTTGTCCGGGGCGGCCGACGAGGCGGCGGTGGTGACAGCCGTGGCCAAGGCCGGGTTCACGGCCCAGGTGGTCGATGGCCAGACCCGCGAGCGGGAAAAGGCCGAGAAGCTGCGCACCTATCAAAGCGAGATCAAGCGCTTCTGGATCGCCGTTCTGCTCACCCTGCCGCTGGTCGGGCAAATGTTCTTCATGTTCGGCGAGCACGGTCACCACAACGAGTTGCCACGCTGGTTGCAACTGGCGCTGGCGACCCCCGTCCAGTTCTGGATTGGCTGGCGCTTTTACGACGGTGCCTGGAAGGCGCTGCGGGGCGGCGGGGCGAACATGGATGTGCTGGTTGCGCTGGGGACCAGCATGGCCTGGGGTTTCTCGACGGTGGTGACGGTGTTCGAGCTGCCGCAGCACGTTTATTTCGAAGGCGGGGCTGCTGTCATCACGCTGGTGCTGCTCGGCAAGCTGCTGGAGGCGCGGGCCAAGGCGCGCACCTCGGAAGCCATCGAATCGCTGATTCGCCTGCAGCCGAAGACGGCGCGGGTCGAACGCGACGGGCAATGGGTCGACATGGCCGTCGATGCGCTGATGCCGGGCGATATCTTCCTGGTGCGACCGGGCGAGAGCGTACCGGTCGATGGCGAGGTGGTCGATGGCGAATCGAGCCTCAACGAGGCCATGTTGACCGGCGAGAGCATGCCGGTTGGCAAGCGCGCTGGCGACAAGGTATTCGCGGCCACGGCCAACGGCCAGGGAGCCTTGCGCTGCAAGGCGACCGGGGTGGGCGAGCACACCCTGCTGGCCGGCATCATCCGGCTGGTCGGCGAGGCGCAGGGCTCCAAGGCGCCGGTGCAACGGCTGGCTGACCGCATTTCCGGGATTTTCGTGCCGACGGTATGCGTCATCGCGCTTGCCACTTTCATGGGCTGGTGGGTCTATGCCGGCGACTTTTCCGAGGCGCTGGTCAATGCGGTGGCCGTGCTGGTCATCGCCTGCCCGTGTGCACTGGGGCTGGCGACGCCGACGGCGATCATGGTCGGTACCGGCCAGGGCGCCCGGGCGGGCATTCTGGTCAAGAATGCCGAAGCGCTGGAGCGCGCCGAAAAGCTGACGGTGCTCGCCCTCGACAAGACCGGCACGCTGACCTGCGGCCAGCCACAGGTGACCGACACGGAGGTCCGCGGCCTGACCTCAGCCGAGGCGCTGCATTTGGCGGCGGCCCTCGAACACAATTCCGAACACCCGCTGGCGCGCGCCATCGTGGCGGCGCATGGCGATGCGGTCCTCGGCGCTGTCAGCGGATTCAAGGCCGTGGCCGGGATGGGGGTCGAGGGTGTGGTCGACGGGCGCACGCTGCGTCTCGGTTCGCCCGTCTGGCTCGGTTTGCAGGATGATGCCGTGGTCCGCCGCTGGCAACAGGCTGGAAAAACAGTTGTGGCGCTGGCCGAGGGGGGGCGCACGCTGGCCCTTTTTGCCGTGGCCGATGCCCTGCGGCCGACCTCGAAGGCAGCCGTGGCCCGGTTGCGTGAGCGGGGTATCAGGGTGGTCATGCTGACGGGCGACAATCCGGTGACGGCGGCGGCCATCGCGGCCGAGGCGGGTATCGACGAATTCCGGGCCGGTATCCTGCCCGGCGACAAGGCGGCTGCGGTGGGCGAGCTGAAGGCTGGCGGCAACCTGGTCGGCATGGTCGGCGACGGTATCAACGATGCGCCGGCGCTGGCGGCAGCCGATGTCAGCTTCGCCATCGGTGCCGGGTCGGATGCGGCCATCGAGGCAGCCGATCTGACATTGATTCGCAGCGACCTGCTTGGCGTCAGCGACGCCATTGCCTTGTCGGCTGCGACGCTCGGCAAGATCCGCCAGAATCTTTTCTTTGCTTTCATTTACAATGTTCTTGGAATTCCGCTCGCTGCCTTGGGGTGGCTCAATCCGGTCTTTGCCGGTGCGGCCATGGCGATGAGTTCGGTTTCCGTTGTTTCGAATTCGCTTCTATTGAAGCGCTGGCGGCCGCGGAGCTGAGGGGGCGGAGGATCGACGGGGTTTTGATGGCTGAAAAGCTGGGTGTGAAAACAGGCGGGGGACGGGCTGTCGGGAACAGTCCGCAATCAGCAAACAACACGATGAAAATGAGCGATCAGGAAACAATGTTCCGGACCACGATGGCGGCCGCGCAGGTCGGTATCTTCGTCCTGCAGGACCAGCGCTTCAAATTCGTCAATCCTTTCCTGGCCGGGCTGCTCGGTTACTCGGAGGAAGAGTTGATCGGCCGCATGGGGCCGCTCGATGTTGTGACGTCGGAATACCACGGCCTGCTTGTCGAAAAAATGGCTTTACGTGCGGCGGGTAGCCCGGGGCCGGCGTACGAGTTGGAGATCGTGCGCAAGGATGGTTCCCATTTTCCGGCAACCATCCTCGGGGCGCCTGCCCTCATCGACGGACGCCCGGCTTCGGTCGGCACCCTGCTCGATATTTCGGTGCAGAAGGCCGCCGAGCAGCGTATTCGCGAACTGGCCGATTACGATGTGCTGACCGGCCTGCCCAATCGCCGCCTGCTGCGCGAGCGCTTTGTCCAGCTGGTGGCTGCCGCCGAGCGCGACAAGGAAGAGCTGGCGGTCATCTTTCTCGACCTCGATCATTTCAAGCGGGTGAACGATTCCCTCGGCCACAGCGTCGGCGACGACTTGCTGTGCGAGGTGGCGCGCCGCCTGGATAGCGTCGTGCGCCGGGTCGATACCCTGGCCCGCCTTGGCGGCGACGAGTTCATTTTTGCCATGCCGGGTTTTCACAGTGCGGCGGCAGCCGATGTCGCCCGCCGTCTGATCGATGTCTTCAGCCGCCCCTTCGAGGTGGGCGGGCATGAACTGACGGTGACGCCGTCGCTCGGCATCAGCATTTTTCCGCACGACGGCTACGATCTGGAAACCCTGCTCCGCAACGCCGATACGGCGATGTACCAGGCCAAGGAAATCGGCCGCAATGCCTTCCGCTTCTATTCGAGCGAAATGAATTCGAAGTCGCTCGACCGCCTGCTGATGGAGAGCAATCTGCGCCGGGCGTTGAGCCAGAATGAGTTCGTGCTGCACTACCAGCCGCTGGTCAACCTGGAGAGCGGCCTGATCGTCGGGGTCGAGGCGCTGATCCGCTGGCTGCATCCGGAACTCGGCTTGATCATGCCGGATCGCTTCATCCACATTGCCGAAGAAACCGGGCTGATCAATCCGATCGGCGACTGGGTCCTGTGCGAAGCCTGCCGGCAGGCGCAGGCCTGGGTGGAGCAGGGCTTGCCGGCGATGGCCATGGCCGTCAACGTGGCCCCGGTGCAGTTCCGCCAATCCGGTTTCATCGAGGTGGTGGCCGGGGCGCTGGCCACTTCCGGCCTGGAGCCTGGCCGCCTGGAACTGGAACTGACCGAGCGCACGGTCATGCACGATGCCGACATCAACATGGGCACGCTGTCGGCGCTGCATCGCATGGGTGTCGAACTGTCGCTCGACGACTTCGGCACCGGTTACTCGTCGCTCGCCTACCTGAAGCGCTTCCCGGTCGGCAAGCTGAAGATCGACCGCTCGTTCGTGAACGATCTGGAAACCGATCCCGACGACTGGGCCATCGCCTCGACCATCGTCAGCATGGGGCGCAGCCTGCGCATGACGGTACTGGCCGAAGGCGTTGAAAAGGCCGAACAACTCGCGTTATTGCGTAAAATGGGGTGTGACATGGCGCAGGGCTTCCTTTTCAGTCGCCCGGTGTCGGCCGAGGGCATGGCCGACATGCTGCGCCGCCAACCCTTCATCAGCAGGTAAGCAATGGAAAATACAGTAATCAAGATCGGCGGCATGAGCTGCCAGGGCTGCGTCAAGAATATCAACGGCGTGCTGGGTGCGCTGGCCGGCGTGGCGTCGGCCGAGGTGTCGCTGGAAGCCGCCGAAGCCAAGGTGGCCTTCGATCCGCAGGTGGTCAGCCGGGCTGCGCTGCTGGAAGCCATTGAAGACGCCGGCTTCGACGCCGAATAAACAACAAAAAACGCTTTACCCGAGAGAACAGCCGTGCCGGAACAAACTGTCCGCCTGACCCAGCTTTCCCATGGCGGTGGCTGCGGTTGCAAGATCGCCCCTGCCGTATTGCAAAAAATCCTGGCCGGCACCGCGCCCGGCATCGTGCCGCCGCAACTGCTGGTCGGCACCGAAACCAGCGACGACGCGGCGGTGTATCAGATCAATCCGCAGCAAGCCATTGTCGCCACGACCGATTTCTTCATGCCCATCGTCGATGATCCGCACGATTTCGGGCGCATCGCGGCGACCAATGCCATTTCCGACGTTTATGCCATGGGTGGCACGCCGCTCTTCGCATTGGCCCTGGTCGGCATGCCGGTCAATGTGCTGCCGCTGGAAACCATCGGCAAGATCCTGCAGGGCGGCGAGGATGTCTGCCGCGCGGCGGGTATTCCGATTGCCGGCGGGCATACCATCGACTCGGTGGAGCCCATTTACGGACTGGTCGCCATCGGCATCGTCAATCCGGCGCACCTGAAGCGCAATTCGGGCGCCAAACCCGGTGACAAGCTGATCCTCGGCAAGCCGCTGGGCGTCGGCGTCTACAGCGCGGCGCTGAAGAAGGAGCAATTGCTGGCCAGCGATTATCAGGCCATGGTTGCCACGACCACCCAGCTCAACACCCCGGGGCCGGTACTGGCCTGCCTGGATGGCGTGCATGCCGTGACCGACGTCACCGGCTTCGGCCTGGCCGGCCATCTGCTCGAAGTGTGCAAGGGCAGCGGCCTGCGGGCGACGGTGAATTATGCCGATCTGCCGCTGCTGGCGCGGGCCGGTGAGTTTGTTGAGGCCGGCCTGATGACGGGCGCTTCCGGCCGCAACTGGGCCAGCTACGGCGACAGGGTAAGCCTGGCCGCCGGCCTCGACAGTTCCGCGCAGACCTTGCTCTCCGATCCGCAGACCTCGGGGGGCCTGCTCGTCTCCTGTGCGCCGGATACGGTCACTGAAGTGCTGTCGCTCTTCCTGCAGCACGGGTTCACGCACGTTTCGGTCATCGGCGAGATGGCCGAGGGCGAACCCGGTATCGCGGTCGTCTGATTCCCCTTTTCGTCGGCTAAGCAACAACAGCCCCGCATCAGCGATGCGGGTTCTGCAAGCAAGTTGTTTCTAATTTGTAAATGCGATATATTCGCATTATCGTTAGCGTTGAGTTGGGCAGGCCGCTTGATGCCTATTTCTTCCGTGTTTCCATGCTGACGAACCCAACGTTCGGCAAGCCAGCCTCTATGCCAGCCAGCCATTACCGACTGACAAATAAAAGGTTTGCTTGTGAAAACTGTCAAAAATTCGGGGCGCAAGGCTCCGTTTGCCTCTTTTTCCTCTGATCAGGCTGTTCCGGGCGGCAAATTGCTGCCGGTCGCTGCCGCCGTAGCCACGGCGCTGTTCGGCATTGCTGGTTCGGCCTGGGCCGAAGACGACAAGACCCTGAAGGCGGTGACCGTCACCGCGACGCAGCAGCAGGACGGCCACCGTGCCACCAAGACCCGTGTCGGCAAGGTGGTACAGGACCCGCACGATGTGCCGCAGGCGATCACGACCGTCACGCAGGCGTTGATCGAGGAGCAGGAAGCCAACTCCCTGCGCGAGGCCCTGCGCAATGTCTCCGGCCTGACCTTCAACGCGGCCGAAGGCGGTCGTTCCGGCGACAACATGAACCTGCGCGGTTTCTATACCTTCGGTGACATGTATCTCGACGGTATCCGCGATACGGCGCAGTACAACCGCGAAGTCTTCAACCTGGAGCAAATCGATGTGCTGCGCGGCGCCGCGGCGATGCTGTTTGGCCGCGGTCAGGCCGGCGGCGTCATCAACCAGGTCAGCAAGACGCCGATGCTGTATGGCATCAACAAGGTGGGCGTCGGGGTCGGTACCGATGGTTTCCGCGAGATCAAGGCTGACCTGAACCAGCGTCTGGCTGATACCACCGCGCTGCGCCTCAACGTCATGAATCGCGATGAGGGGAGTGCGCGCAGCAATCCCTACACCGGCACCGAGCCGGAAATCCACCGCATGGGCTTCGCGCCGAGCATCGCCTTCGGCCTCGGCACCAACCATGAGGTCACGCTCAGTCACCTGTGGGTCAAGACGCAGGATCGCCCGGACTACGGCATCCCGTTCGTCAACAAGCGTCCGAACGAAGCCATGGCCAAGGCCGGCAACTACTACGGCGTGGACGGCAACTTCGACGACAGCGAAACGAATGTCTCGACCCTGAACTACCTGTTCAAGATTTCGCCGGATACCCAGTGGCGCACCGTATTGCGGGCGGCCAACTACAAGCGCGCTTACTGGGCGGTAGCCGGCCAGGGCACCCTGACGCAGTACAGCACGACGGGTCAGGCCAAGACCCGGCAGTTCGAAACCGACAACTACGTGCTGCAGAGCGATCTGAACACGGCGTTCAACCTGTTCGGCATGCGTAACGAACTGATCACCGGCGTCGAGTATCTGAACGAAGACTCCATCCGCTGGGCCTTGCGCAACGTCGGCACCCCGGCGCAACCGAAGTACCTGGCCGGGCAGTTCACGACGGCCCCGGCAGCGACCTACAAGGGCGAAACCTACAGCGCCTACGTGCAGGACACGCTCGAATTCATCCCCGACTGGAAGCTGACGCTCGGCGTGCGCCGCGATATCCTGCGCTCGGAGTATTTCACCACCACGGCCTTCAGCGGCAACTTCAGCGAGAACAGCTATCGTGCCGGCCTGTCGTGGCAGCCGACCGCGGCGCAGCACTACTACGCCGGGTGGAGCGATTCGTTCAGCCCGACGGCCGACCTCTATCAGCTGTCCGGCAGCCAGTATCCGGCCGAGCGCTCCAAGGTCGTCGAACTGGGCAGCAAGTGGCTGCTGGCCGATGGCAACCTTTCCCTGCGCACCTCGTTGTATCGCGCCATCAAGGACTGGGAGCGCAATACCGACCTGGAATCCACGGCGACCATCCTGACGCGCAAGCGCCAGTCGGATGGCATCGAACTGGAAGTGGCCGGCCGCATTACCGACAACTGGGAGGTGTTCAGCGGCGTTTCCTACATCCACGCGGAAATCCGCGAGGTGGCACCGGGCAATGGCAACCCCAACTTCATCGGCCAGGCGCCGCGCAATACGCCGCGCAAGACCTTCAACCTGTGGACCACCTACCAGTTGCCCTACGGCTTCAAGGTTGGCGGCGGCATGGAGTACAAGAGCCGGCGCTATGGTGGTTCGCCGACCGGCACGGCGGCATTCAACCCGAACTGGGTGGACTCCTATACCCGTTGGGATGCCATGGTGTCGTACGACCAGCCGAAGTACACGGTCAAGTTCAACGTCCAGAACATCTTCGACAAGGTGTACTACGACGCGCTGTATGACAACGGCGGCTTCACCGTTCCCGGCCAGGCCCGTCGCTTCATCCTGAGCACCGAATACAAGTTCTGATCTCCTGGCAAAGCCCCCGCCCTGCTGGCGGGGGCTTCTGCATTTCCGGTCGGCTGGCGCGCGATGCGGCAGCCTTCTTCTCTCAACCAATCGACGAATCGCCATGAAAAAGACACTCACCGCCCTGTCGCTCGCCCTGCTCGCCGTGACGGCAGCCCAGGCCCAGGAAAAGGTTCTCAACCTTTACTCGGCCCGCCATTACCAGACCGATGAGCGCCTGTACGAGAATTTCACCAAGCAGACCGGCATCAAGATCAACCGGATCGAAGGCAAGGAAGACGAACTGATGGAGCG
>JAEUOE010000011.1 GCA_016790885.1 Dechloromonas sp.
TTCGGGATTTTTCAGTATACACGCGCTCCGAGGACGTCATCGAATGGACATTACCGAACTGCTGGCTTTCAGCGTCAAGAACAAGGCTTCCGACTTGCACCTCTCCTCCGGCCTGCCGCCGATGATCCGCGTGCATGGCGATGTGCGGCGCATCAACCTGCCGGCGATGGAGCACAAGGATGTGCACGGCATGGTGTACGACATCATGAACGACGGCCAGCGCAAGATTTACGAAGAAACGCTGGAATGCGACTTTTCCTTCGAAATCCCCAATCTGGCGCGTTTCCGGGTCAATGCCTTCAACCAGCAGCGCGGCGCCGCCGCCGTCTTCCGGACCATTCCGTCCAAGGTGCTGACGCTCGAAGAGTTGAACTGCCCGAAGATCTTCAAGGAAATTTCCGAATACCCGCGCGGCATCGTGCTGGTGACCGGCCCGACCGGTTCCGGCAAGTCGACGACTTTGGCGGCGATGGTCAATCACATCAACGAAAACGAATACGGCCACATCCTGACCGTCGAAGACCCGATCGAATTCGTTCATGAGTCGAAGAAGTGCCTGATCAACCAGCGCGAAGTCGGCCCGCATACCCTGTCTTTCTCCAACGCCCTGCGCTCGGCACTGCGCGAAGACCCTGACGTCATCCTGGTCGGCGAAATGCGCGACCTGGAAACCATCCGCCTGGCGCTGACGGCGGCCGAAACCGGCCACCTGGTGTTTGGCACCCTGCACACCTCGTCGGCCGCCAAGACGGTTGACCGCGTGGTCGACGTCTTTCCGGCAGCAGAAAAGGAAATGGTGCGCTCCATGCTCTCCGAGTCGCTGCGCGCTGTCATCTCGCAGACCCTGCTCAAGACGAAGGATGGCAACGGCCGGGTTGCGGCACACGAAATCATGATCGGCACGCCGGCCATCCGCAACCTGATTCGCGAAAACAAGATTGCCCAGATGTATTCGGCGATCCAGACCGGCCAGAACTTCGGCATGCAGACGCTGGACCAGAACCTGATCGACATGGTGCGGCGCAATGTCGTGTCCAGTGCCGAGGCGCGCTACAAGGCGGCCAACAAGGATGCTTTCCCGGCTTGATCCGGGCAGTTGAAAGAACAAACGAGGGGAAACCATGGAACGCGATCAGGCAATGAAATTCATGCACGATCTTCTGCGCCTGATGTCGCAGAAGAAGGGCTCCGACCTTTTCATCACCGCCGGTTTTCCGCCGGCGATCAAGATCGACGGCAAGATCACGCCGGTCTCCAACCAGGTGCTGACCTCGCAGCACACTGCCGAACTGGCGCGCTCGATCATGAACGACCGCCAGGCCTCCGAGTTCGAAGCGACCAAGGAGTGCAACTTCGCCATTTCACCGGCCGGCATCGGCCGCTTCCGGGTCAATGCGCTGGTCCAGCAGGGTCGCGTCGGCGTCGTCTGCCGGACCATCAACATGACCATCCCGACCCTCGATGAACTGCTGCTGCCGCCGGTCCTGAAAGACCTGGCGATGACCAAGCGCGGCCTGATCATCTTCGTCGGCGGCACCGGTACCGGCAAGACCACGTCGCTGGCAGCGCTGGTCGATTACCGCAACGAGAACTCGTACGGTCACATCATCACGATCGAAGATCCGATCGAGTACGTGCACGACCACAAGAACTGCATCGTTACCCAGCGCGAGGTCGGGGTCGACACCGACGATTGGGGCCCGGCCCTGAAGAACACGCTGCGCCAGGCCCCCGATGTCATCCTGATGGGTGAAATCCGCGACCGCAACACCATGGACTACGCCATCGCCTTCGCCGAAACCGGCCACCTGGCACTGGCCACGCTGCACGCCAACAGCGCCAACCAGGCGATCGACCGCATCATCAACTTCTTCCCGGAAGAGCGCCGCCAGCAACTGCTCATGGACCTCTCGCTCAACCTGCGCGCCATGGTGTCGCAGCGCCTGATCCCGAAGAAGGACGGCAAGGGCCGTATCGCGGCCATTGAAGTGATGCTCAACTCGCCGCTGATTTCCGACCTGATCTTCAAGGGCGAGGTGCATGAGATCAAGGAAATCATGAAGAAGTCGCGCGAGCTCGGCATGCAGACCTTCGACCAGGCGCTGTTCGACCTCTACGAGGCCGGCAAGATCACCTACGAGGATGCCCTGCGCAACGCCGATTCGCTGAACGACCTGCGCCTGCAGATCAAGCTGCATGGCAAGGAATCCAAGGACCGCGACCTGACGACCGGCATCGGTCATCTCGATATCGTCTGATCCCCACAAGGAGAGCGCCATGCGCCGCCTGTTGCAGCCCGTATTCGTCCTGTTTCTGAGTCTTTTTGCCGCCTTGGCCCAGGCCGGGGCGCTCGATGCCATTTCGACTGGTGACGCCTCAGCCGGTGTCAAGGAAGCGCTCAACAAGGGGGCCGATTACGCCGTGGCGTCGCTGGGCAGGAATGGCGGCTTCCTCGGCAACGACAAGGTGAAAATTCCGCTGCCCGGGTATTTGCAGAAAGCCGAGTCGGCCTTGCGCATGTTCGGCATGGGCAAGCAGGCCGACCAGCTGGTCGAGACCATGAACCATGCCGCCGAGAACGCCGTGGCGGTGGCCAAGCCGGTGCTCGTCGAATCGATCAGGAAAATGAGCGTGCAGGACGCCAAGGGTATCCTGACCGGTGGCGAGGACAGCGTGACCCAGTATTTCAAGCGTACCTCGACCGAGCAGCTGACGGCCAAGTTCATGCCCATCGTCAAGAAGGAAACCGGCAAGCTGCAACTGGCCGACCAGTACAACAAGTTCGCCGGCAAGGCGGCGAGCGCCGGCCTGATCGAGCAGAAGGACGCCGACATCGACAGCTATGTCACGCAGAAGGCGATGGACGGCCTGTTCCTGATGATTGCCGAAGAAGAGAAGAAGTTGCGTGCCAATCCGGTCGGTGCCGGCAGTGATCTGCTGAAGAAGGTTTTCGGCGCCCTCTAAAGCTTCTGGCGGCGGCGGTCGTAATTTTGGGACAAGGAGTCCCCGCATGAAACTGCCCAGCCTCGCCTCAACCACGCAAAGCCCGACCCGGGAGTCGGTCGAGCGCGTCCATCAGGTGGGCCACGAGCGCATCCGGCGCGTCGAGTCGATGGAGGGCATCGAGGGCGACCGGCAGCGTAGTCTGCGCCAGGAACTCGACGAAATCGAACCGGCAGCCATGGTGACCTTCGAAGGGCAGGCGGAGATCCTGCGCGAGGCAAGTTCGGTGGCTGCCCAACTCCTCACGCTGGGTGCGGCAGCCGACGACCTGATCAAGGCCGCTGACCTGCCCCGGGCGGTCGTTCCGCAGGTGGACGATTCGGCCTGAGCCGGCACTTCGGGCGTATTCCTGGTCGCTCTGCCGACTGGGTTAAAATCTGCCGATCCCCATTTTTGCGCCCCGCTTCCAGCGGGGCGCCGTCTTTCCCGATTGCCCTGATCCATGTCCGGCCTCAACCCCCAGCAACGCGAAGCAATCCACTACCTTGATGGCCCCTTGCTGGTGCTGGCCGGCGCCGGCTCGGGCAAGACGCGGGTGATCACGCAGAAAATCGCCTATCTGGTGCAGGACTGCGGTTTCCAGCCGCGCAACATCGCCGCCATCACCTTCACCAACAAGGCGGCCAAGGAAATGCAGGAGCGTATCGGCAAGATCCTGTCGCCGGCTCAGGCTGCCGATTTGCAGATATCCACCTTCCACTCGCTCGGCGTACGCATCCTGCGCGAGGAGGCCAAGGCGCTCGGCTACAAGCCGCGCTTTTCCATTTTTGATTCAGCCGACTGCGCCGGCATCCTGAGCGAAGCGGCCGGCACGGTGGACAAGGCGACGGTACGCATCCTGCAGTCGCTGATCTCCAACTGGAAGAATGCGCTGGTCACGCCGGAAGCGGCCCGTCATCTGGCCACCGACGAGCATCAGAAGCTGGCCGCCCATGCCTACCTGAGTTACGAGGCGACCCTGAAGGCCTACCAGGCGGTCGATTTCGACGATTTGATCGGCCTGCCGGTCAAGCTGTTCACCGAGCACCCGGGGATCGCCGACAAATGGCAGAACCGCCTGCGCTACCTGTTGGTCGATGAATACCAGGACACCAACGCCTGCCAGTACCAGCTGCTCAAGCTGCTGACCGGGGTGCGTGCGCAATTCACGGCAGTCGGCGACGACGACCAGGCCATCTACGGCTGGCGCGGTGCCGACATCGACAATCTGCGCAAGCTGCCGGCTGAATTCCCCAACCTCAAGGTCATCAAGCTGGAGCAGAACTACCGGTCGACGGTGCGTATCCTGAAGGCGGCCAACAACGTCATTGCCAACAACGAAAAGCTGTTCGACAAGAAGCTCTGGTCGGAGCATGGCCACGGCGAGCAGATCAGCGTGACGACCTACCGCGATAACGACGCCGAGGCCGAGGGCGTGGTGATGAAGCTGCAGGCGCACCGCTTCGAGCAACGCACCCAGTTCAAGGACTACGCCATCCTCTACCGCTCCAATCACCAGGCGCGGATTTTCGAGGAATACCTGCGCGACCACCGTATTCCCTACCTGCTGTCAGGCGGCAAGTCCTTCTTCGACAAGGCCGAGATCAAGGACATCATCGCCTACCTGCGCCTGCTGGCCAACGAGGACGACGACCCGGCCTACATCCGCGCCGCCACGACACCCAAGCGCGGCATCGGCGCGGCAACCTTGCAGGTGCTCGGCACCTACGCCGGTGAGCGGCATGTCTCGCTGTTCGCGGCAGCCTTCGAGGAAGGCTTCGCGCACCGCGTCGCGCCGCGCCAGCTCGAACCCTTGCTCGAATTCGGGCAGTTCATCAATCGCATGCAGGAGCGGGCCGGGCGGGAATCGGCCAACCTGGTGCTGCCCGACCTCCTGAAAGCCATCGACTACGAAACCTACCTCTATGACCATGAGGAGGAGCGCGTGGCACAAACGCGCTGGGCCAATGTCTGCGAATTTGCCAACTGGATCAACAAGAAGGGCGAACTCGACGGCAAGACGCTGATCGAGCTGACGCAGAGCATCGCCCTGATCAACATGCTCGACAAGCAGAACGACGAGGAAGTCGATGCCGTGCAGCTTTCGACGCTGCATGCCTCGAAGGGACTCGAGTATCCCCATGTTTTTCTGGTTGGCATCGAGGAAGGCATCCTGCCCCATCGCGAATCGACCGAGCCGAGCAAGGTGGAGGAGGAGCGCCGCTTGATGTATGTCGGCATCACGCGCGCCCAGCGCACGCTCAACATCTCGTACTGCGAACGGCGCAAGCAGGCGCGGGAGTTCATTCCCTGCGAACCGTCGCGCTTCATCGACGAAATGGGGCGCGACGACGTACGCTTTGCCGGTGGCAAGGAAGCCAAGCCGGTGGACAAGGCGACCGGCAGTGCCCGGCTCGATGCCATGAAGGCCATGCTCGCCGGAAACAAGCGCTAACCGCCGTGTGACAGGGCGTTACAACGGGTTACCTTCCTTCTGACATCCGGCCGGTAACGGCCTGCGTTATTCGACACAAGGCAGCGCGATTCCGCAAAGCCGATGCAAAACCCAACGAATAACCTCAGGAGAAACAAAATGATCAAGCAAATCGTTGCCATCGCCATTACCGCCGCTTTCGGTATTGCCCATGCCGCCGACGTCAAGCCGGCTGTCGCTGAAGTCAAGGCTGCTGCTGCGCCGACCGCTGCCGTCGTCAAGAGCGAGGCTCCGAAAGTGGCCGAAGCCGTCAAGGCACCGGAAGCCAAGCCGGCCGTTACGGCGGAAGTGAAGAAGGAAGAGGCGAAGCCGGAAGCCGCTCCGGTCAAGAAGGCAAAGAAGCATGCCAAGAAGGCTGAAGCCAAGGCCGCCCCGGAAGCTGCCAAGGCTGAAGCCGTGAAGGCTGCCGTCGAACCGTCCAGGAAGTAAGTTTCCCTGCAGGAAAGCTGCGCCGGCCCTCCAAAAGCCGTCGCAGTCAGGGCGCCCGAGCGGCGCCTTTTTGATGTCCACGAAAAAGGGAGGCCGCAGCCTCCCTTGTCGCGGTGTCGCGAGGTGTTACTTGACCTTGCCCAGCACGTAATCGACAACACCCTTGATTTCGTCGTCGGACAGGGTGGCACCACCCTTCGGCGGCATGGCGCCCTTGCCGTTGGTCACGCTCTTGATCAGGCCATCCTTGCCCTGGGCCAGACGGGGAGCCCAGGCAGCCTTGTCGTCAATCTTCGGTGCGCCGGCAGCGCCGGTGTTGTGGCAGGCGCCGCACACGCTGTTGTAGATGGTGGCGCCATCGCGCGGGCCGCTGGCGGCCGGGGCTTCCGCCTTGGCCAGTTCGAACTTGGCAACCGGCTGGATGCGAACGTCGGATTCGTCGTTACCCTTGGCTGAATCGGCTGCCGAGTTGAAAGTTCTGTTGGTAAGCGGATAAATGATGGCGATCAGAACAACTGCCACGCCGATCGTTGCCCACATCATGCTTTTGGAAGAGTTTTGTTCAGCCATGCCGAAGACCCCAATGCGGTAGATATAAAACCTTAATTATAACGAGCTAGTCACAGCGAGCAAAAAAAACCCCGCAGGTCGCGGGGTATAAGAATCTCGAAAGGGGGAATTTCGAGAGGAGGGGTTCAATGCACAACTGCATTCTAGATTTCACCCTGCGCAGAGTCTGTCGTCCTTTCGTAGCCTTGTGTAACGGATTGTTGCCATTGGGAATTTTGCAGTGTGGGGCGATGACGTCTCTTGGCTGGCGCCTGGCTGATGGCGTGCATGTTAGGATGGACCATGATCACGGAACTGGAAAAACTGGCTGAACAGGTTGGTCTGCGACTGATCGACCGCGGTGAAATGCTGGCTACTGCAGAATCCTGTACCGGTGGCTGGGTAGCGCAATCGCTGACGGCGATTGCCGGCAGTTCGGCCTGGTTCGATCGTGGCTTCGTGACCTATTCCAATGCTGCAAAAGTCGACATGCTGGGTGTTCCGGAAACAACCCTGGCGCGCCAGGGCGCGGTATCGGAGGCGACGGCCAGGGCCATGGCGCAGGGAGCCCTGGTGCACAGCCGGGCTCACTGGGCGCTGGCGATTACCGGCATTGCCGGGCCGACGGGGGGAACGATCGATAAGCCGGTTGGCACGGTCTGTTTTGCCTGGGCGATGCGCGAGGGAGGCTGTGAGGCCCAGACTGGCCACTTTCCCGGTGATCGGGCGGCGGTCAGGGCACTCTCGGTGCGTCATGCGTTAACAGGATTGTTGGCCAGGTTGCAGGATGCATCTTGCATGGCTTGATGTTCGTCAAGTATTGGCGGACAATCGCCAAAATTACTAAAAGCCCGGAAAATGGGTTTCGACTCCCATGCGCTTTACTGATCTGACCCCGGAAGCCATCGAGCAGGTGCTGCAGGAATGGGCGCCCGCGTCGTCACGTGCCGGTATCGTCGCCCTGCTGCCGGAGGCCGAGAAAGACAGAATTCCGCTGCTGCAGGCGGCAGCCGAGCGCCATTCAATGGCCCTGGCCGGCGCCGTCTTCCCGGCCTTGTTGCGGGGTGATGACTTTGTAAACAGCGGGGCCTGGCTCCTTTGCTTCGACACCATGCCGCAGCATTTCCTGCTGCCGGACATCAACGCCGGGACCGGGAAGGCTGCAGACCGGGTCGTTGCTGCCGTGCGTCGCGAACTGGGCAACTCGCCGGCTCCGGCGGAGAAGCCGACGCTGTTCATGATCTTCGACGGCATGGTGCCCAACATCGCCAGCGTGGTGGACGGGATCTACCTGGCGCTGGCCAATCGTGTCGAATATGCCGGGGTGAATGCCGGCAGCGAGACGTTTCAGCCCATGCCCTGCCTGTTCGATGGTGAGCGGGTCGTGGGCGATGGTCTGCTCGGTCTGTTGCTGCCAGCCGGCATGGTGCCGCTGCTGGCGCACGGTTTTGCCCCGCCCGAGCGTTCGATGGGCGCCACGGCGACCGACGGCAACCGCATTGCGACCCTGGACTGGCGCCCGGCGTTCGAGGTTTATCAGGAAATCATCAAGGCGCAGTTCGGCATTGAACTGACGCGCGACAATTTCTACCAGTACGCGGTGCATTACCCGTTCGGCATCCTGTGTGCCAATGGCGATGTAGTCGTCCGCATTCCCGTCGTGCTGGCCGAGGATGGCGCGCTCTATTGCGTTGGCGAGATTCCCGAGAACGCCCTGCTGGTACTGCTGCAAGCACCGGCTGCCGGCGGAAATGGCTGCATCGGCCAGCTGGCCATGAACCTGCAATCTGCCCACGGCAGCCTGATCGGCCGCCAGCTGCTCAGTTTTTACTGTGCCGGCCGCCGCCTGCATCTGGGTGATGCGGCACGAACCGAGCTGGCGCAACTGGCTGAACAGACTGGTGCCGCCGCGCTGGGCGGCGCACTGTCGCTGGGCGAGATCGGCAACACCGTACGCTGGGGCTATCCGATGTTCCATAACGCCACCCTGGTGTGCACGCCGTGGGGCACGCAATGAACCGCGAACAGATCCTCGGCATTCTGTACGACCTGTCGCTGACCATCGGTGGCGAACTCGATCTGGACAGTTTGCTGACCAGGACACTGCAACGCCTGCTGTTTCACACTTCCTTTCCGGCGGCGGTCATTCTCGCCGATCGCCACGATAGCGAATTCGGCATCTCGGCCAGTCTGGAGAAAGCGCTGGGCGACTACCAGTTGATCGAGCGCTGCGCCACGCGGGTCAATTTGCCGCCCGGCCTGCTCGGCCCCAAGGTCGAGTTGCTCGACGATCCTGCCTTGCTGACTGCCTTTTCGCAGGAGCGCATCTATCGATTCGGGCTCCGCCTGCCGATCGATGCGGCGCGAACCATCCTGTTGCTGTCGCCGGCCGAGCCGCGGGGCAGCCTGCCGCTGACGCAGATTTTCCAGCCGGTGCTGGCCAACCTGGCCAAGGCCATCGTCCTCTGTCGCAACAACGCGCGGCTGACCACTGCGTTACAAGCCGACCGCAACGATGCCCGAGCCGAGCTGGCCGTGGCGCTGGCCCAGAGCGAGCGCGAACGGGCATTCCTGAACAGCCTGTACGATGCCATTCCCGACCTGGTCTGGGTCAAGGACATGAACGGCGTCTATTTATCGTGCAATCCGATGTTCAGCCGTTTTTTCGGGGCCAGCGAGCACGATATCGTCGGGCGCACCGACCATGATTTCGTCAGCAAGGCGCTGGCTGATTCATTCCGCGCAAACGATCGTGCCGCGATCGAGGCGGGGCGTCCGAGCATCAACGAGGAGTGGATCACCTTCGCCACCGATGGCTATCACGGGCTGTTCGAAACCATCAAGACGCCGATGCGTGACCACGAGGGCAACCCGATCGGCATTCTCGGCATCGCCCGGGATATCACCGGGCGGCGGCGGGTCGAGGAGGCTTTGCGCAAAAGCCAGGCAGAACTGCAGGCGCACCGGCAACTGCTGCAGCGCATGGTCGACGAAAGGACTCACGATCTGGAGCGGGCAACCGGCCGCCTCGAGCAGACCCAGTTCGCCATGGATCGGGTCGGGATCGGCATCCACTGGGTCGGTGAGGATGGCCGTCTCCTCTACGTCAACCAGGCTGCGGCGGATATGGTGGGTTACTCGGTCGATGAAATGCTCGCCTTGAGCGTGGGGGATATCGATCCAGGCTTGCGCGGGAAGCCCTTCGTCGAGGCAAGCCGCGAGGTGCGCCTGCAGGAAGGGGCCAGCGTCGACACCGAATTGCAACACCGCGATGGCCGATTGATTCCGGTCAGCCTCAACATCTTCTATCGTGCCGCCAAGGAGAACGAACCGGGGCTTTTCATCACCTTCATCAACGATATCTCGGAACGCAAGCGCGGCGAGCGGATGCTGCGCGAGGCCAAGGAGGTAGCCGAGTCGGCGACCCGAGCCAAGAGTGCTTTCCTGGCCAACATGAGCCACGAAATCCGGACGCCGATGAATGCCATCCTCGGTTCGGCCTACCTGATGCGACGTTCGCTCGGCGAGACGCAACTGAATGAGCCGCTCGAGCGGATCGAGAGTTCCGGCCGGCATCTGCTGGCGATCATCGACGATATCCTTGATTTGTCGAAAATCGAGGCTGGCCGGCTCGAACTGGAAGAAACCCCGCTGGCCTTGTCGCAACTGCTTGGCGAGGTTGCCGAAATGCTCAGGGGGCGGGCCGGCGAAAAGGGGCTGACGCTACGTATCCAGTCAAGCGAGCTGCCGGGCACCGTGCTGGGCGATCCGACGCGCTTGCGCCAGGCGCTGATCAACTACGCCAACAATGCCATCAAGTTTACCGAGCAGGGTTCCATCACCCTGCGCAGCAAGCTGCTCGACGTTACGGCGCAGGATGTGTTGCTGCGCCTCGAGGTCGAGGATACCGGCATCGGCATTCCGCCTGCGGTGCTCGGCCGTTTGTTTGCCCCCTTCGAGCAGGCTGATCCCTCGATCACCCGCAAATATGGCGGCACCGGTCTCGGCCTGGTCATCACCCGGCAACTGGCCCTGCTGATGGGCGGCGATGCCGGAGCCGAGAGCCAACCCGGGTGCGGCAGCGTGTTCTGGATCACGGTTCGCCTGAAGCGTGGCCAGGTGCCACAGCAGATGATCGACAAAGCCACCCCGGTGGCAGGCGGCGATGTTGAGTCGCAGCTGCGTCAGCGTCATTCGGGCGCTCTGGTCTTGCTGGTCGAAGACGACCCCATCAACCAGGAAGTGGCGCAGATGCTGCTGGAAGATGTCGGGCTGAGCGTCGAGGTCGCCGGGGACGGTGTCGAAGCGGTGGCCAAGGTGACCGGCAAGGATTACGCGCTGGTCCTGATGGACATGCAGATGCCGCGCATGGATGGCCTGGAGGCGACGCGGTGCATTCGGCAACTGGGCGTGCGCCCGGACTTGCCGATTCTGGCGATGACCGCCAATGCCTTTGCCGAGGATCGTGACAACTGTATCGCTGCCGGAATGAACGACTTCGTCAGCAAGCCGGTCAAGCCCAAACTGTTCTACGCCACTCTCCTCAACTGGCTGGATGCCGCGCGGCGCTGAACCGCGGCCAAGCTGGCCTTGCCTTACTGGCCGGCTTCGTCGGTAATTGCCTGCAACAAGGGCTGCACCAGCCTGGCCGCCGCGCCTCCGGGCTGGCAGTAGGCCACCCAGGTCGTCTGCGTTTCGCCGGGGAGGGTGTAAACCGAGATGGCGAAGGGGCAGAGCACGATGTTGTGCGGGTCGAGTTCCATCATCTGGCGCGACAGTCCGGCCGAACAGAACTCGATGATTTCGGCCTTGGCGAACACCTGGCGGGTGGCACCGATGTCGGCCCCGGTGCGCTCCAGCATGTCGCCGATGTGCGAGACGTAATTGATGACCAGGCCGCGGCCTTCGATGGCCAGGGTGATCGCGTCCCGGGTGTCGTCGAAACTGGCGGCTACTTTTTCCTTGACGATGCCGCTATCGGCATGGGCTGCGGTGGTCAGCAGGGCGAGACAGAAGAGGGGGGCAAGAAAGCGCATGGCGGGGCTCGATCAGTAAATGCCGATGCCGCATTGTAAGCGAGGCCACAACCGTACCGGCCGGTAGCCGGGGCAGCGGCTCAGTCGGGCAGGGGCTCGAACAGGGCGGCCAGGTCGTCGGTGCCGAATTTGACATCGACCTGGTGATCCTCGGACAGAATGCCGGCAGCCAGTTCAGCCTTGCGCTCCTGCAGGGCGAGAATCTTTTCCTCGATGCTGCCGGAGACGATCAACTTGTAGACGAAGACCGGCTTGTCCTGGCCGAGACGATGCGCGCGGTCGGTGGCCTGGTTTTCGACCGCCGGGTTCCACCACGGATCGTAGTGGATCACGGTGTCGGCGGCGGTCAGGTTGAGGCCGACGCCGCCGGCCTTCAGACTGATCAGGAAGATCGGTACCTCGCCATCCTGGAAGCGGCGGATCGGCAGTTCGCGGTCGTTGGTGTCGCCGGTCAGGGTGACGTAGGGCAGGTCGGCCTTGTCCAGTTCATGCTCGATCAGCGCCAGCATGCTGGTGAATTGCGAGAAGACCAGCACCCGGCGGCCCTCGTCGACCAGCTCCGGCAGCATGGCCATCAACAGGTCGAGCTTGGCGCGCTCCGGCACCTTGCGGGCGATGCTGGTCTTGACCAGGCGCGGATCGCAGCACACCTGGCGCAGCTTGAGCAGGGCATCGAGGATGACGATCTGGCTGCGCGCAAAACCCATGCGGGCGATCTCGTCGCGCACCTTGGCATCCATGGCGGCACGCACGGTCTCGTAGAGGTCGCGCTGGGCGCCTTCCAGCTCCACGCTGCGCACGATGATGGTCTTCGGGGGCAGTTCCCGCGCCACGTCTTCCTTCTTGCGACGCAGGATGAAGGGGCGGATGCGACGGGCGAGCAGGCTGCGCCGGGCCATGTCGCCCTGCTTCTCGATCGGCGTCCGCCAGTGGCGGGTGAACTGCTTGCTGGTGCCGAGAAAGCCGGGAAGCAGGAAATCGAACTGGCTCCACAGTTCGCCGAGGTGGTTTTCCAGCGGCGTGCCGGTCAGGCACAGGCGATGCCGTGCATCGATCTTGCGCACCGCTTCGGCGCTCTGGCTCTGGGCATTCTTGACCGTCTGCGCCTCGTCGAGGATTAGCAGGTGGTAACTGTGCTGCATCAGCTCGTCGGCATCGCGCCACAGTAGCGGGTAGGTGGTGAGCACCACGTCGTGCTCGGAAATTTCGGCAAAGCGCTGCTTGCGCTCCGGCCCGTGCAGCGACAGCACCCTGAGGTCGGGGGCGAAGCGGGCGGCTTCGTTTTTCCAGTTGAAGATCAGCGAGGTGGGCAGGATGACCAGGGCCGGCTTGTCGAGACGGCCTGCTTCCTTTTCCAGCAGCAGGTGGGCCAGGGTTTGTGCCGTCTTGCCGAGGCCCATGTCATCGGCCAGGATGCCGGACAGCTCGTTGGCGCGCAGGAACTGCAGCCAGGCCAGGCCTTCGCGCTGATAGGGGCGCAGATCGAGGCGAAAACCGGCGGGAGGCTCGACATCGGCGATGCCCTGGGCGGCGAGCAGACGTTCGGCCAGGGCCATGATGTCGCTCTGGCCGCGGAACTGCCAGCGGCTGAGGTCGGACAGCTCGGCCAGGCGCGGCGCATCGAAGCGCGACAGGCGCAGCACGTCGCCGCCGGTGAAGCCGTCGAACAAGTCGATCAGCGTTGCTGCCAGCGGCTTGAGGCGGCCGGCCGGCACGCGCAGGCGCTTGCCGCGGGCGGTGTACAGGTCGATGCCTTCGTCATCCGGCACGCGCTCCAGTTCGGCAACCTCCAGCCAGCGCGGGTCGCTGCGGAAGAGGTTGGCGAGCAGCGGGGCGAGCGGCAGGCGCTCGCCCTCGACCAGGATGCCCATGTCGAGGTTGAACCAGCCGTTGTCGGACTCGACCAGTTCGGCATCCCAGCCATCGACCTCGATCACGTGGTGACGAAAATCCTCCGGGAATTCGACTTGCCAGCCGGCTTCCTTCAGGCGCTGTGCGCCCTCCTGCATGAACGGTACCCAGTGGCTCTCGTCGGCCAGGCCGAAGATGCCCTCCGGCGGGCTGCCGAAGGTGTGCAGGGTGTGGCCGGGAATCTTCTGCAGGCCGCTGCCGGCCAGCGCTTCGAGGGCTTTGGCTTCCGCCTCCGGGCGGCGCTGCAGGCGGATGGTCTCGCCTTCCGGCAGGGTGATGAATTCACTCTTTTCCTCGGGGCGGATGTCGGCATCCCCATAACGGAAGATGACCTTGGCCACGTCGAACTCACCGCCGCCGAAATTCTGCGGATAGTTGCGCCAGGCGCGGTGGCCGTGGGTGTGCAGGGTTTCCAGCTGCAGCACCGGAATGAGCGGCGCATCGACCAGGCGCAGGCGGTCGCTCGCCTCGCTGCCCGGTAGCGGCAGGTCGGGCGCGAGTTCGGACAGCGCCTCGGCGACCTGGGCCGCTTCCGTGGCCGACAGCGGCGGCAGGGAGAACAGGCGATTGACCACATCGGGGTTGCCGGTCACTTCCAGGGGGCCGGCTTCGCCTTCGGCCAGGTCGATATACCACGGCGGATCGACGGCAACGATCATCTCGGCCGACGGTTCCGGCTTCAGATAGGGGCGCTGGAAGCCCTGGCCGTCGATATGCCAGCCGATACTGGCCGGGCGCAGCGCGCCGGCAGCGAGCGGCAGGCCGAGGTCGTCCTCCGGATAGAGCCGGTGGCTGGCTGCCATGCGCTGCAGGATTTCGGCGCCGTGCGCCGGGCCGAGACCGAAGGCGCGCAGACCGGTTTCATGGCCGCGGTCAGCCCAGATCAGGCGCAGGATGCCGAGGTCTTCCTCGGTGACGAATTGCGGCGGCGTGACCAGGGCGCGGTCTACCTTCCACCACTCCTCGGCACTTTCCGGGTATTTGCCCTTGCGGATCTCGATACCGAACTGGCGCTTGTCCGCCGTCCATTTCAGGACGTAGAACAACTGCTGGCGGGCGGTGGCCGGCCGGGCTTTCTTCTTGGCCACGGCGAGGGAGGTGCGGCGCAGGTCGTCGACCCAGGACAGCATGCTGTGGCTGGTGCGCTCGGTCGGGTTGCGCTCCTCGATGGCCTTGAGCAGGACGGCGGCGACGTGCTTGCAATGGCGGCCGACCGGGCAGGTGCAGCGGCTGACGATACCCATTTCGCCGCTCTGGGCCTGGCTGAGGTAGGCCTGGACGATGTACGGCTGCGGGGCGGAGCCCGGCACCACGGCGCTGAGCTGGTTGCCCTTGATTTCCAGGTCGCGGACCAGGTCGACATAGGGCTTGGCCTTGTTGATGTCGCGGGTGGCAAACCAATCGGCGACATCCGCCTCGCTGAAGGTGGTGAGGGTGACGGCCATCGTTGCTTACAGGTAGCGGCTGCCGAGGAGCAGGGCGAGCATCAGGGCGATTACCGCCAGCCAGCGGTTCTGCCGGTTCTGGGCGGCGATCAGCGCGGTCAGTTGGGGTTGCAGATCGACCCGGGGGGGCTGGGCCAGCTGCTGGTGGGCCAGGCGGGGCAATTGCGGCAGGGTGCGCGCCAGGTAGGGGGCTTCCTGCTTGAAGGTGCGCAGCAGGCCACGCCAGCCGATCTGCTCGCTCATCCAGCGTTCAAGAAAGGGCTTGGCGGTTTGCCAGAGGTCGAGTTCCGGGTCGAGCTGGCGGCCGAGACCCTCAATGTTGAGCAGGGTCTTCTGCAACATGACCAGCTGGGGCTGGATTTCGACGTTGAAGCGACGCGAGGTCTGGAACAGGCGGAGCAGCACCTTGCCGAAGGAAATGTCCTTGAGCGGGCGGTCGAAGATCGGTTCGCAAACAGCGCGGATGGCGGCCTCGAACTCGTCGACCCGGGTGTCCTTGGGGGCCCAGCCGGATTCGATGTGCGCTTCGGCCACGCGTTTGTAGTCGCGGCGGAAGAAGGCGAGGAAATTCTGCGCCAGGTAATTCTTGTCGGAATCGGTCAGCGTGCCGACGATACCGAAATCGAGCGCGATGTAGCGGCCGTCGGCGGCAACGAAGATGTTGCCCGGGTGCATGTCGGCGTGGAAGAAGCCGTCGCGGAAAACCTGGGTGAAGAAGATTTCGACGCCGGCTTCCGACAGCTTCTTCAGGTCGATGCCTTCGTTGCGCAGGCGGTCGATCTGCGAGATCGGCACACCCTTCATGCGCTCCATGACCATCACCGTCGAGGTGCAGAAATCCCAATGCACTTCGGGCACGATGAGCAGCTTCGAGTCGGTGAAATTACGCCGAAGTTGCGAGGCATTGGCCGCCTCGCGCATCAGGTCGAGCTCATCCTTCAGGTACTTGGCGAACTCGGCCACCACTTCGCGCGGCTT
>JAEUOE010000093.1 GCA_016790885.1 Dechloromonas sp.
TCTACCAGATCCCGGGCATGCTGCACGAGCAGATGCTCGACGAGATCGTCTGCCACAAGCTGAACATCCTGGCCAAGGCGGCCGACCTCAGCGTCTGGGAAAACCTGATCGTGGCGCTCGAGCATCCGCTGCACCAGATCAAGATCGCCTTCGTCGGCAAGTACGTCGACCTGACCGAGTCCTACAAGTCGCTGATCGAAGCGATCCGGCATGCCGGCATCCATACGCGCAGCCAGGTCGATATCGTTTATCTCGATTCGGAAGACATCGAGAAGAACGGCACCGGTGTCCTCGAAGACCTCGACGCCATCCTGGTGCCGGGCGGCTTCGGCCGGCGCGGTACTGAAGGCAAGATCGCCGCCATCCGCTATGCCCGCGAGAACAAGCTGCCCTACCTCGGCATCTGCCTCGGCATGCAACTGGCCGTCGTCGAATTCGCCCGTGACGTGGCCGGCATGGAAAACGCCCATTCCACCGAGTTCGCGCAGGACACGCCGTATCCGGTGATCGGTCTGATCACCGAGTGGCACGACGCTTCCGGCAAGGTCGAGAAGCGCAGCGAGGATTCCGACATCGGCGGCACCATGCGCCTCGGCGCCCAGGTCTGCAAGCTGGCCGAAGGTTCGCTGGCCCGTTCGATTTACGGCGCGCCGGAAATCACCGAGCGCCACCGCCATCGCTACGAGGTGAACAACACGCTGCTCGCCCAACTCGAGGCCAAGGGCCTGGTCGTCGCCGGCCGGGCACCGGGCACCAACCTGTGCGAAATGGTCGAGCTGCCGGCCGACGTCCATCCGTGGTTTGTCGGCTGCCAGTTCCATCCGGAATTTACCTCCAACCCGCGTCACGGCCACCCGCTGTTCACGTCCTACGTGAAGGCGGCGCTGGCCAGCAAACAGGGCAAGAAATAATGAAACTTTGCGGTTTCGAGGCTGGTCTTGACCAGCCTTTTTTCCTGATCGCCGGCCCTTGTACGGCTGAATCCGAGCAGTTGTGCCTCGATGTGGCCGGCACGATGAAGGAAATCTGCGCGCGCCTCGGCATCAACTACATTTTCAAGGCTTCCTACGACAAGGCCAACCGCAGTTCCGGCACTTCGGTGCGCGGCCTGGGGCTGGACGAAGGCCTGCGGATTTTCAGCGAAGTGCAGCGCCAGATTGGCGTGCCCGTGCTGACCGATGTGCATGACATCGACCAGATCAAGCCGGTTGCCGCGGTAGTCGACGTGTTGCAGACCCCGGCCTTCCTGTGCCGGCAGACCGATTTCATCCATGCCGTCGCTTCCTGCGGCAAGCCGGTGAATATCAAGAAAGGCCAGTTCCTGGCGCCGGGCGACATGAAGAATGTCGTCGCCAAGGCCCGCGAGGTAAATGGCGGCGCCGACAACATCATGGTTTGCGAGCGCGGTGCCAGCTTCGGCTACAACAACCTGGTTTCCGACATGCGCAGCCTGGCCATCATGCGTGAAACCGCTTGCCCGGTCGTCTTCGATGCCACCCACTCCGTGCAATTGCCGGGCGGGCAGGGTACGTCGTCCGGCGGCCAGCGCGAGTTCGTGCCGGTACTGGCGCGGGCCGCCGTGGCAGTCGGCATCTCCGGCCTGTTCATGGAAACCCATCCCTGCCCGGAAATAGCCTGGTCGGATGGCCCGAACAGTTGGCCGCTGCAGCGCATGGAAAGCCTGCTGGCGACCTTGGTTGCACTCGACAAGGTGGTCAAGTCGGCCGGTTTCGAGGAACTGACATGAGCCAGAAAGGCTACCTGATTGCCGAAGCCAAGGTGGGCGATGCGGAGGCCTATGAAATCTATAAGGCGCTGGCGCAGGCCGCCATTGCCGAACATGGTGGCCGTTATCTGGTGCGCGGTGGCGCGGCGGAAATTCTCGAAGGCAAGTGGGTTAACGTGCCGCGTCTGGTTTTGATTCCGTCGAGCAGGCCAGGCGGTTTTACCATTCGCCGGAATACCAGGCTGCGCGTCAGACTCGCCTGAATGCGGCGGAAATGAATATGCTGGTCGTGGCCGGTGTTGATAATTTAGTTTAATTTGTTCTTTCAACCTTCTGAAAATAAGGAAGAAATATGAGTTCCATCGTTGATGTTGTTGCCCGCGAGATTCTTGATTCCCGTGGCAATCCCACTGTTGAAGCCGACGTTCTGCTCGAATCCGGCGTGATGGGCCGAGCTGCCGTGCCGTCCGGTGCTTCCACCGGCACCCGTGAAGCCATCGAACTGCGTGATGGCGATGCCGGTCGTTTCCTCGGCAAGGGCGTCATGCAGGCTGTCGAGAACGTCAACACCGAAATCTCCGAAGCGATCATCGGCCTCGATGCGCAGGAGCAGGCTTTCATCGACCAGACCATGATCGACCTCGACGGTACCGACAACAAGTCGCGTCTCGGCGCCAACGCCATCCTGGCTGTTTCCATGGCGGTCGCCAAGGCTGCTGCCGAAGAGTCCGGCCTGCCGCTCTACCGCTATTTCGGCGGCATGAGCCCGATGCAGATGCCGGTGCCGATGATGAACATCATCAACGGCGGCGAGCACGCCAACAACAGCCTGGATATCCAGGAATTCATGGTGATGCCGGTTGGCGCCGCCAACTTCCGCGAAGCCCTGCGTTGCGGTGCCGAGATCTTTCATGCGCTGAAGAAGCTGCTCGACAAGAAGGGCCATTCGACCGCCGTCGGCGACGAAGGCGGCTTCGCCCCGAACCTGGGCAGCCATGCCGAAGCCCTGCAGATCATCATGCAGGCCATCGAGAACGCCGGTTACGTGCCGGGCCAGGACGTCCTGCTCGCCCTCGATTGCGCCGCTTCCGAGTTCTACAAGGATGGCAAGTACCACCTGTCCGGCGAAGGCCTGCAACTAACCTCGGCGCAGTTCGTCGACTATCTTGCCAACCTGGCCGACCAGTTCCCCATCGTTTCCATCGAAGACGGCATGTCCGAAGCCGACTGGGACGGCTGGAAGCTGCTCACCGACCGTCTGGGCGACAAGGTGCAGATCGTTGGCGACGACATCTTCGTCACCAACACCAAGATCTTCAAGGAAGGCATCAAGAAGGGCATCGCCAACTCGATCCTGATCAAGATCAACCAGATCGGCACGCTGTCCGAAACCTTCGCTGCCGTCGAAATGGCCAAGCGCGCCGGCTACACCGCCGTGATCTCGCATCGCTCCGGTGAAACCGAAGACAGCACCATCGCCGACATCGCCGTAGGCCTGAACGCCGGCCAGATCAAGACCGGTTCGCTGTCGCGTTCCGATCGTATCGCCAAGTACAACCAGCTGATCCGCATCGAGGAAGATCTGGGCGATACTGCCTCCTACCCGGGCCGCGAAACCTTCTACAACCTGCGTTAATCACGCATGCGTTGGCTGACGGTCGGCCTGCTAGCAACCATCGGCCTCCTCCAGTACCCGCTTTGGCTGGGTAAGGGGGGCTGGCTGAAGGTATGGGAGTACGACCGTCAGTTGCAGCAACAAAAGGATGTAACGCGCAAGCTGGAAATCAGGAACGCGGGCCTCGACGCCGAGGTCCGCGACCTGAAACAGGGTTATGACGCCATCGAGGAGCGAGCGCGCTTCGAATTGGGCATGATCAAACAGGACGAAACCTTCGTCCAGATTCCGGAAAAAGTTCCCGGAAAATAATTGGTGGAATCCCGCCAAACGCTGTAGCCACCGGCATTTGCCTCCGCTAGAATCGTTCTCAGCAGTACCCCGAGGAGAACAAAATGCTGCTCAAGGTTGGCGAAAAAGCCCCTGTATTTTCACTGCCGGATGCCGACATGGAGACTGTCGATCTGGTCCGCTATCAGGGCAAGCACATTGTCCTGCTGTTCTACCCCAAGGATGGAACACCCTGTTGCACCAAGGAAGTGACCGATTTTTCGGATCATGAGGATGACTTTCTCCGGCAGAACTGTGTCCTGATCGGCATCAGCCGCGACGATTGCCTGAAACATGCGGAATTCCGCGACAAGGAAGGCATTGGCATCGAGCTCCTGTCCGATGCCGAAGGTGTCGTCTGCAAGCAGTACGGTGTGTGGCAGGCGAAGGAAGTCGATGGCCACAAGAAGTTTGGCGTCAGCCGTTCAACGTTTGTAATCGATAAAACAGGCACCATCCGCCACGCTTTATACAACGTCAATTACAAAGGCCATGCCGCCGAAGTGCTACGCCTGGTCAAGGCGCTGGATGCCTGAGGCCAGCTTGCAAATCGAGTGTCCGGAAACAAAAACGCCGATCAATTGATCGGCGTTTTTCATGGTGCGGCAACTTGCTATCAGGCCGGAAGCGGGTCGGCATTGCCCAGCGCGGTGGTATTCATGCCGCCATCGACGTACATGATTTCGCCGGTGATGCCACTGGCCAGATCAGACAGCATGAAAGCGGCGGCATTGCCCACTTCCTCGATGGTCACGTTGCGACGCAGCGGGGCGTTGTGCGAGTTGTAGGCGAGCAGCTTGCCGAAATTGCCGATGCCGGAAGCGGCCAGGGTCTTGATCGGGCCGGCTGAAATGGCGTTGGCACGAATGCCTTCAGGGCCGAGGCAGAAGGCCAGGTAGCGGGTGGCGGCTTCCAGGCTGGCCTTGGCCAGGCCCATGGTGTTGTAGTTCGGCATGGTGCGCTCGGCGCCCAAGTAGGACAGGGCGAGCAGGGCAGCCTTGCGGCCCTGCATCATCGGGCGGGCACCCTTGGCCAGCGCAGCGTAGCTGTAGGACGAAATATCGTGGGCGATACGGAAGGCATCGCGCGTGATCCCGTTCAGGAAGTCACCTTCGATGGCCTCGGTCGGGGCGTAGGCAATGGAATGCACCAGGCCGTCGAGGCCGTCCCAGCGTTTGCCGAGTTCGACGAACAGGTTGTCGATCTGCTCGTCGCTGCTGACGTCTACCGGAATGGTGATGTCACTGCCGAATTCAGCGGCAAACTTCTTGATGCGGTCTTCGAAACGCTCGTTCTGGTAAGTGAAGGCCAGTTGGGCGCCTTCGCGATGGCAGGCCTTGGCGATGCCATAGGCGATGGAATGCTTGGACAGCAGGCCAGTGATCAGAATCTTCTTGTCGGCGAGAAAGCCCATGTGTTGTTCTCCCTAGGGGGGTTAAGCCCGAGGATTATAAACCGATAAGCCACAATTCACCGCCATCTTGGCGAGAACCGGGGCATATCGGTCATTGCTGACTACATGTTGGGGTAGGTCGGCCCTTCGCCACCTTGCGGCACGACCCAGTTGATGTTCTGGCTGGGATCCTTGATGTCGCAGGTCTTGCAGTGGACACAGTTTTGCGCGTTGATCTGCAGGCGGGGCTGGCCATCTTCCTGGCCGAGAATCTCATAGACGCCAGCCGGGCAGAAACGTTGCTCGGGCGCATCGAACTTGGCCAGATTGACGCTGATCGGTATCCCTGCGTCCTTCAGTTGCAGATGGCAGGGCTGGTTTTCCTCGTGGTTGGTGCTGGACAGGAAGACGGATGACAGGCGATCGAAGGTGATCACGCCATCGGGTTTCGGGTAATCGATTTTCGGACATTCGTTGGCCGGTTTCAGCTTGGCGTGGTCCGGCGTCTTGTGGTGCAGGGTCCACGGCGCCTTGCCGCCCAGGACAATCTGGTCGATACCGAACATCAGCGAGCCGAATTTCAGGCCCTTGGCCATCCACGGCTTGAAGTTGCGTGCCTTGTAGAGTTCGTCGTACAGCCAGCTGTTCTTGAACAGTTCGGGATAGGCGGTGAGTTCGTCGTTCTGGCGTTCGGCCACCAGGGCTTCGAAGCAGGCTTCGGCGGCCAGGGCGCCGGTCTTGATGGCGCAATGCGAGCCCTTGATGCGGGCGGCATTGAGGAAGCCGGCGTCGTCGCCGATCAGCACACCGCCCGGGAAGGTCAGCTTGGGCAGCGATTGCAGGCCGCCGGCACTCAGGGCGCGGGCGCCATAGGCGATACGCTTGCCGCCTTCGAGAAACTTGCGGATTTCCGGGTGCGTCTTGAAGCGCTGGAATTCCTCATAGGGCGACAGGTGCGGGTTGGTGTAACCGAGGCCGACGACGAAGCCGATGGCGATCTGGTTGTTTTCCAGGTGGTAGAGGAAGCCGCCACCGTAGGTGTCGGGCTCCATCGGCCAGCCGCCGCTGTGAATGACCAGGCCGAGCTGGTGCTTCTCTGGCTGGATTTCCCACAGTTCCTTGAGGCCGATGCCGTAGGTTTGCGGGTCAGCATCGCGGTTGAGGTCGAATTTTTCCATCAACTGCTTGCCGAGATGGCCGCGGCAGCCTTCAGCGAAGAAGGTGTATTTGCCGAGCAGTTCCATTCCCGGCTGGAAATTCGGTCCTTCCGAGCCGTCATGCAGGCGCCCCATGTCACCGGTGGCGACGCCCTTTACGGTGCCATTCTCATCGAACAGCACTTCGGAGCCGGCGAAGCCGGGGTAGATCTCGACACCCAGCGCTTCGGCCTGTTCGCCGAGCCAGCGGCAGACGTTGCCGAGCGAGATGACGTAGTTGCCTTCGTTATGGAAGCAGCCCGGCAGCAGGCTGTTCGGCACCTTGGTGGCGCCTGTTTCGCTCAGGATGAAGAAACGGTCTTCGGAAACCGGGGCGTTGAGCGGGGCACCGTCTTCCTTCCAGTTGGGCAGCAGTTCGTTCAGGGCGCGCGGATCCATGACGGCGCCGGACAGGATGTGGGCACCGATTTCGGCGCCTTTCTCGATCAGGCAGACGGAAATGTCCGCGCCTTTTTCAGTGGCGAGCTGCTTGAGTCGAATCGCCGCGGCAAGGCCGGCCGGGCCGCCGCCAACGACGACGACGTCGAATTCCATGGCTTCGCGTTCCATGATGTCTCCTTTGATTATTGTGAGCTTATTTTCAATACGGTACAGTATGGTCAGTGTTTAATCAATATCTTTCAAACGGTCGTTTATGGAACATCGCAGAAAACTCATTCACATTACCAAAATGCCGATCCGCTGGGGCGACATGGATGCCTACGGTCACGTCAATAACACCATCTATTTCCGCTACATGGAGCAGGCACGGGTGGAGTGGATCGAGGACATGCAGGTTGTCGTCCGCCCGGGCGGCGACGGACCGGTGATCATCAATGCCAGTTGCACCTTCCTGGTACCGATGACCTATCCGGGCATGGTCGAGGTGCGCACCTATGTTGGCAGCATCGGCCGCTCCAGTTTCCAGACCTATGTCGAGATGCGCATCGAGGGCGACGACAAGCTGTATGCCGAAGGTGCCGCCAAGGTGGTGTGGATGAATACCCAGAACGGAAAATCCGTTCCGGTTCCCGATCATATTCGGGCCGCCCTCGAAGCAGAGTAAACTCGCAGCCCATCGCATTCACGAATCTGCAGCGCATGGGTAAACGCAAAATCTGGGAAAAACTGCTGTCGAGCGAACGCCTCGGTGCCGGCAAGGCGCCGGGCAGCGCCGAGCGGACGGCTTTCCAGCAGGACTATGACCGCATTGTCTTCACCTCGGCGTTTCGCCGGATGAAGGACAAGACGCAGGTCTTCCCCCTATCCAAGAGCGATTACGTGCGCACCCGCCTGACGCACAGCCTGGAGGCGAGTTGCGTCGGCCGCTCGCTGGGCGCGGTGGTCGGCCGCGAGATCATCGCCCGGCACAACCTGCACCATGTCGAATCGGGCGATTTCGGTGCCATCGTCGCCGCAGCCTGCCTGGCGCACGATATCGGCAACCCTCCATTCGGCCATGCCGGCGAGGATGCCATCCGCGAGTGGTTCCGCACCTCCGGCTTGCTTGAGCGGCACGATTTCTCGCCGGCCCAGAAGGCCGATTTCGAGCGCTATGAAGGCAATGCGCAGGGTTTCCGCATCGTCAGCCGGCTGCAGAGTCCGGCCAATCCGGGTGGTTTGCAGCTGACCAGTGCGGTGCTGGCGACCTTCACCAAGTATCCGCGTCCGTCGCAGCTCGCTAGCGAACTCGACGGCAAGAGTGGCAAGAAATTCGGCTTCTTCCAGCAGGATGCCGAGAACTTTGCCCAGGTGGCGCGCTCGACCGGCATGGTCGAGCGGGTGCCGGGGCAGGCCTGGCGGCGCCATCCGCTGGCCTTCCTGGTCGAAGTGGCGGACGACACCTGCTACCTGATTGTCGACATGGAAGATGCGGCCCGGCTCGGCTTCGTTTCCTACAGGGATGCCGAATGCCTGCTCGGTGAGTTGGCCGGCAATGCGGTCAACGGTGGCCGTCTGGCGCATTTGCATGATCCCAAGGAGCGTCTGGAATACCTGCGCGCCAAAGCCATCGGTCGCCTGCTGGAAAGTGCGGCGGCGGTCTTCCTGGAAAATGAGGATGCCATCCTGAGCGGCGAGTTCGACGATGAACTGCTTGCGCAATCGCCGGTCGGTGTGCCGCTGCAGGCTGTGCTGAAGGTGGCCAAGGAAACGATCTATACGGCACGGCCGGCGCTGGAGATCGAAACCGCCGGTTTCGAGGTGCTCGGCGCCTTGCTCGGCTTGTTTACCCATGCCGTCGAGGCGCGGGCGGAGGTGCCCGGAACGCGTTTCACCACCCGCGAACGCATGCTGCTGAAGCTGTTGCCGACGCAGTTCCTCGGCCATGACGGCGAGCCGGATGCCGATCCCTACGTTCGCCTGTTGCAGGTTGCCGATTTCGTGGCCGGGATGACCGACTCCTACGCGGTCGACATGTACCGCAAGCTCAAGGGCTTTGCTTTGCCGACCTGAAGTTTTCCCACGGGGGAAGGGGAGTGAACTGCCGTTCGAGTTCTTCCAGGAAAACGCGCACCTTGGGCAGGCGGACCCGGCTCGGGGTATAGCAGGCGTAGAGCTGGCGGCCAAAGCCGGTCAGCGGTTCGTAGTCGTCGAGGATGGTCTGCAGGCGGCCGCGCCGGATTTCCGGGCCGGCCAGGTAGGTGGGCAGGATGGCCAGGCCGTGACCGGCGAGCACCGCATCGAGGATGCATTCCAGGTTGTTGAAACGGAAGCGGCTGGAGATCGGCACGTTGACCTGATCGCCGTTGCGACCGATCAATTCCAGTGTGCTGCTCGCTTCGGCCTGCAGGTAGCCGAAGCAGGTGTGCCAGGCCAGTTCGCCTGGATGCTCCGGCGTGCCGTGGGTGGCCAGGTAAGCCGGTGTCGCACAGACCACGCGGCTGAGCGTGACCAGTCGTTTGGCGACGGCATCGTCGGGCGGGGCCTTGGTGTGGCGGAGGGCAAGGTCGATGTTGTCGTCCACCAGATCGACCAGTTGGTCGGTGAGGATCAGTTCACACTCCAGTTCCGGGTATTGCGCCGTGATTCGCGGGAGGAGCGGGGCAATGTACATCCGCCCGAAGGTGATTGAGGTGCTGACCCGGAGCAGGCCGCAGGGCGTATCTCCCAGGTTGCGCACGGCGATCTCGGTGCTGGCCACGGCATCGAGCGCACGCAGGGCGTGCTGGTAAAAAACCTCGCCGGAGGGCGTCAACGCCAGCTTGCGGGTCGAGCGTTCGAACAGCCGGACGCCGAATTCACGCTCAAGATCGGCGACCTGCTTGCTGATCTGTGCCCGGGTACAATCCAGGCGCCGCGCTGCCGCAGCCATGCTGCCGGTTTCGACGATCCGGACGAAACTTTCCCAACTGCGGAGCCCGTGCATTTGTCAATTATCCGTTGACGATATGGTGCGAATTATGGGCTATTTCGTATCCGATTCGGCGACTATAGTTCAGGCTAACAATCAATAGGCATAACAACATGTTTCGCGCATTGAACCGCCCCGACATCCTGATGACCGCACTGGCTGCTGCCGGGATCATGATGATTTCGATGGGCATCCGCCAGTCGCAGGGCCTGTTTGTCGCGCCGCTCAACGACACGACAGGATTGGGCATCGCCACCATCAGCTTTGCGCTGGCCATTGGCCAGTTCACCTGGGGGGCCATCCAG
>JAEUOE010000097.1 GCA_016790885.1 Dechloromonas sp.
AGCAGCAGCTCGATACGCTCGCGGGCAGTCAGCTTGCCCTTCTTGTGCTGGCTGTCGATACGCTTCTGGCCACCGCCGAGGCGGGCCAGTTCACGCTTTTTTTCCAGCTGGCGGATGATGTCGTGCATAAAAAACTCCCTAAATGGATCGGGTAATTGGGAAATCAGTGCTTCAGGTAATCGAGCAGCGCATACGCGGCAGCGGCCGGTGTCGTATGGCCAGATTCGACGGCTCGGGTCAATGCGGGCAGGTTCTCCTGCACACGTGGATGCTGACGGAAATGCTGGCGCAGGCCGGAGTCGATCATCTGCCACATCCAACTCAAGGACTGATGCTGGCGCTTGGCGGCAAATTCACCGGTCGGCTTGAGCGTAGCCTGATATTTCTCGATCTGCTCCCAGAAATCGACAATGCCTTCCTTGTGCAGCGCGGACAACGCAATCACCGGTGGCGACCAGTTCGGCGAAGCCGGGCGCAGCATGTGCAGCGCATTGCGCCATTGGGCACGGACGACGGCCGTTGCCTGCTTGTCGATATCGGCCTTGTTGATGACCACCAGATCGGCGATCTCGACGATGCCCTTCTTGATTGCCTGCAGGTCGTCACCGGCATTCGGCAACTGCAGCAGACAGAACATGTCGACCATGCCAGCCACCGTCGTTTCCGACTGGCCGACGCCCACGGTTTCGATGATGATCACATCGTAGCCTGCTGCTTCACAGAGCAGCATCGCCTCGCGGGTCTTTTCAGCAACCCCGCCCAGCGACCCCGCCGACGGGCTCGGGCGAATGAAGGCTTCCTCGCGCTGGCTGAGCAGTTCCATGCGCGTCTTGTCGCCGAGGATGGAACCGCCGGTGACCGACGACGACGGGTCGATGGCGAGCACGGCGAGTTTCTTGCCCTGCTCGATCAGCCAGACACCCAGCGCCTCGATGAAGGTGGACTTGCCGGCGCCCGGCACGCCGGAGATGCCGATACGGATCGCGTTGCCGGTTTTCGGCAGCAATGCGGTCAGCACCTGCTGCGCCCGCTGCTGATGATCGGCGCGTGTCGATTCGATCAGCGTGATCGCCTTGGCCAGCGATCGACGCTGACCGGCGAGCACGCCGTCGACCAGCGACTGGTCGGCAGCAGACAGGAGATTCGCACGCACCGGCGCTTCGTCCAGCGTCATCCGGCTCAGGCGCGGGCCTTGCGGATTTCTTCCAGCACCTTCTTGGCCGAATCCTCGATGCGGGTACCCGGACCGAAGATTGCCTTGGCACCTGCTGCATACAGGGCATCGTAGTCCTGCGCCGGGATCACGCCGCCGGCGAAGACGATGATGTCGTCAGCGCCCTGCGCCTTCAGCGACTGGATGATCTGCGGCACCAGTGTCTTGTGACCGGCGGCCAGCGAGGAGCAGCCGATGGCATGCACGTCGTTTTCGATAGCCTGACGGGCGGCTTCTTCCGGCGTCTGGAACAACGGCCCCATGTCGATATCGAAGCCGAGGTCGGCGTAGGCGGTTGCGACCACCTTGGCACCGCGGTCGTGACCATCCTGACCGAGCTTGGCGATCATGATGCGCGGGCGACGGCCTTCTTCTTCGGCGAACTTGGCGACATCGGCCTTGATCTGTTCCCAGCTTTCCTGACCTTGCACGACGCCTCCGTAAACACCGGAAATGGTCTGGTTGTTGGCGCGGAAGCGACCGAAGACGACCTCCAGCGCATCGGACACTTCACCGACCGTGGCACGCAGGCGGATGGCCTTGACGGTCAGGTCGAGCAGATTGCCTTCGCCGGTCTTGGCGCACTCGGTCAGTGCGGCCAGCGCGGCATCGACGGCGGCCTGGTCGCGCATCTTGCGGATGCGGGCCAGACGTTCGACCTGGGCTTCGCGCACGACATGGTTGTCGATGTCCAGGATGTCGATGGCGTCTTCCTTGGCCAGCTTGTATTTGTTGACGCCGACGATGACGTCCTTGCCCGAGTCGATGCGCGCCTGCTTGTCGGCGGCGCAGGTTTCGACCTGCATCTTGGCCCAGCCGGATTCGACGGCCTTAGTCATGCCGCCCATGGCTTCGATTTCCTGGATGATGCCCCAGGCCTTGTCGGCCATGTCCTGGGTCAGCTTTTCCATCATGTAGGAACCGGCCCACGGATCGATCACGTTGGTGATGTGGGTTTCTTCCTGGATGATCAGCTGGGTGTTACGGGCGATACGGGCCGAGAACTCGGTCGGCAGCGCAATCGCTTCGTCGAGCGCATTGGTGTGCAGCGACTGGGTGCCGCCGAAGACGGCCGCCATCGCTTCGATGGTGGTACGCACGACGTTGTTGTACGGGTCCTGCTCGGTCAGCGACCAGCCGGAAGTCTGCGAGTGGGTGCGCAGCATCATCGATTTGGCGTTCTTGGCGCCGAAGCCGGACATGATGCGGTGCCACAGCAAACGGGCGGCGCGCATCTTGGCGATTTCCAGGTAGAAGTTCATGCCCACTGCCCAGAAGAAGGACAGGCGGCCGGCAAAGGTGTCGACGTCCATGCCGGAGGCGACGCCGGTGCGCACGTATTCCATGCCGTCGGCCAGCGTGAAGGCCAGTTCGATGGCCTGGTTGGCACCGGCTTCCTGGATGTGATAACCCGAAATCGAGATCGAGTTGAATTTCGGCATGTTCTGCGCCGTGTAGCTGAAGATGTCGGCAATGATCTTCATCGACGGCTTGGGCGGATAAATATAGGTGTTCCGCACCATGAACTCTTTGAGGATATCGTTCTGGATGGTGCCGGACAACTGCTCCTGCTTCACGCCCTGCTCTTCGGCGGCGACGATGTAGCCAGCCAGGATCGGCAGCACGGCGCCGTTCATCGTCATCGACACGGAAATCTTGTCGAGCGGAATCTCGTTGAAGAGGATCTTCATGTCCTCGACCGAATCGATGGCCACGCCGGCCTTGCCGACGTCGCCGACGACGCGGGGATTGTCGGAGTCATAGCCACGGTGGGTCGCCAGGTCGAAAGCCACGGAAACACCCTGGCCGCCGGCGGCCAGCGCCTTGCGGTAGAAGGCGTTGGAGGCTTCGGCCGTGGAGAAGCCGGCGTACTGGCGGATGGTCCATGGCTTGACGGCATACATGGTCGGCTGCGGACCGCGCAGATAGGGCGCAACGCCAGGCAAGGTGTCGGCAAACTCGAGGTTCTCGACATCCTTCTTGGTATACAGCGCCTTGACGGCCAGGCCTTCGGGGGTGTTCCAGACCAGGTTATTGACGTCACCGCCCGGCGACTGCTTCGCGGCGGCCTTTTCCCAGGCATCCAGGTTATTGGAATCAAAGAACTTTTCAGACATGACACACCCCTCGCTGATTCGATTTTTTCGGGCTTATGATGCAGAATTCAAAATTCTACGCTTTTGGGCCCAGCTTGACATACCAAGCCCCACATAATACTGTATCCATAATTATGGAAGCAAGTCAGCAAAGCACTGACATTGCCCGCCGAGACCACACCATACAATGAACCGTATCGCACCCACCGCGCTTTACCAGGAAGTCGCCGAACGACTGCGCCAGCGCATCTTCGCGCATGAACTCACACCAGGTACCTGGATCGATGAGCAGAAACTCGCCGAGCAGTATGGCATCTCGCGGACCCCGTTGCGCGAAGCGCTCAAGGTGCTCGCCTCCGAGGGACTGGTCGAGTTGCGGCCGCGCCGTGGTTGCTACGTCACCGAAATATCCCGCCAGGATCTGGACGATATCTTTCCCCTGATGGCCATGCTCGAGGGGCGCTGTGCTGCCGAAGCAGTGAGGAATGCCAAGACTACGGATATTGCCCTTCTGCAGGACATTCACGCCCGGCTCGAAGCAGCTGCCCGCGATGGTCGCATCGATGCCTTTTTTGAAGCCAACCAGGAATTCCACAAGAAAATCCAGGAGCTTTCCGGCAACCGCTGGCTGCTTTCCGTCATTCAGGACCTGCGCAAGGTACTCAAGCTCTCCCGCCTGCATTCGCTGTCCCTCGAAGGCCGCCTGCAGCAGTCGCTGGACGAGCACCGGCTGATCATGTCGGCGCTGGCTGCCAGCGATGCCGGCAAGGCAGAGAAGCTGATGCACGACCACCTCCTGTCGGGCCGCGAAGCCCTGGCCAAGATGGATGCCAAGACGGCCAAGGCCGCCTGACAAGCCTCAGCGCATCTGACTCTCGATATTGGCGAACAACCGGTCGTAGATCGCGACCAGAGCCTCGCGATCGCCGCTGCCCTTGATCCATTTGCGCGAGCGGGCAATCCTGGCGGCCTCCCGCTCCATTTCAGATAGCGACGTTACATTGACTTCCTGCCCGTGCAGGATCGAGGTGGCATCGGCTCTGGCACGCTGCGCCGTGGCGACCAGCCGCATGGACGATTCCATCGACTGGGCACCACTTTCGATGGTCGACACCAGATCACACACCTGATCGGCTGACGATGCCGAATTGGCCAGCTCGCCACTGAATTCCTGTGCTGTCTGGCGCGCCTCAGCCACAGACCCCTGCAGCGCCTGCATTCGACGGGTTGCCGAAGCCATGGACAGGCCGATTGCCGACACGGCATCGGTAATTTCCTCCGCCGAGCGCTGGGCCTGATCGGCCAGCTTGCGGACCTCGTCGGCCACCACGGCAAAACCACGCCCCGCCTCACCGGCCCGTGCCGCCTCGATGGCGGCATTGAGGGCCAGCAGGTTGGTCTGCTTGGCGACACCGTCGATCCGCGTGGTCAACGACTGGATATCGCTGGCCTTGGCATTCAGGTCAGCAAGCGCATGGACCCCGCCCTCAGCCGCCTCCTGGGCGCCCCCCAGCGCATCCGACATGCGCCGCGCGGCATCGGACATGGCGCTGGCCGAGCGCCCGAAGTTAGCGGCCAGTTCGCGTGATGTGCGGGAATTGCTGCCGACGTTGTTCAACGCCGTATCGACATGCTCGATGGCCAGCGAAAGGCCGCGTTCGGAGCGCAGGAAAATCTGCGACAACAGGGCTTCCCGCGCAACGGACTCCTGAGCCTCGGCAAGATGATCAAGAATCACCTGCATGCGTTCGAGAACGGTCCGAAAAGTACCGTGCAAACCCGGCAATTGCAGACGACGCGCCACATTGCCACTCGTGGACGCCTGCAAAGCACCTAGAATTTCGCGAAATGCCGTCTCGGTTTGATCCAGCACCGAGTTCAGGTTCACACGAATCGATTCCAGTGTCGGGTCGGCCATGACATTGGGCAGGCGACCAACCATTTCGCCATCCCCGAACTTCTGCAACAGGGTGTCTATTCTGCCCAGCTCGCCCGATGTATTGGTCACCGGCCAGAACAGGAGGGCAACCGCGACGACCACGGCCGCCAACACGCCCCAGGGCGAAACAAAAGCTAGGGCGCCAGCTAGGACGAGGAGCCCCAGCAGGGTCAACTTTCGGCTAAAGGGCAAAGACGAGTTCTTCATAGCTCAGCTCGAACTGTTTCATGACATCGACCAAAACGGCCGTTCCGGCCTCGATCGCCAGACGCGCCCCGGCAGCCTGCTCGGCGGCCAGCATCGCGCGATAAACCGGCTCTATCTTGGCCACCGCGTCGGCTCGCGGACAACGCCGTACCGAGGTATAGCCGACGATCTGTCCGGCGGCGCCAAAATCGGGGGTGATATGCGTGAATACCCAGTAGAAACCCCCATCCTTGGACATGTTCTTCACATATCCAAAGAATTCCCGTCCGGACTGGATCGTGTCCCAGGCCAGTTTGAAAGCGGCACGCGGCATGTCGGGATGGCGAATGATGTTGTGTTGCGAACCGAGCAGTTCGGCCTCGGTATAACCGGAAAACTCGATGAAGATCGGGTTGCCGTAGGTAATGATCCCCTTGGGATTGGTTTTGGAAACGATGAAATCGTTTTCCCGCATCTTGCGTTCAATACTGGTTGGCTGAATCGCTCTTTTCATCAACACCTCCGAATTGAGCCGAATTTACTACAAATCGCATATCCCCACAGTCCTCACGATTTGAGGGCACAAAAAAACCCGGCAGATTCGGCTGCCGGGTTTTTGACTGAGCGTGAAACGATCAGTGATTGCTGGCGGTTGCCGCACCGTAACCCGTCTGGGCACGTACATACTGATCTTCGAAGGCTTCGATTTCCCGACCGGCGCGTACGCTGGAGTCGCTCTTCGACATGATGTAGGCGAGCAGGAAAGCAATCGGCATGGCGAACAGGGCCGGCTGGGTGTAGGGGAACAGCGCCGCCTTATTGCCGAGCACATCGACCCACACCGACTTCGAGAAGAGCACGAACAGCACGGCGGACACCAGGCCGCCGTAGCCGCCCCACAGGGCGCCGCGGGTGGTCAGACCCTTCCAGTACATGGACAGGATGAGCACCGGGAAGTTGGCAGCTGCTGCCACACCGAAGGCCAGGCCGACCATGAAGGCGATGTTCTGCTTCTCGAACAGGATGCCGAGCACGATGGCGACGGCGCCGAGACAGATGGTGGCGATCTTGGAGACGCGGATTTCCGCTGCTTCCGAAGCCGTACCCTTCTTGATCACGCGGGCGTAGAGGTCATGCGAGATGGCGGAAGCACCGGCCAGCGCCAGGCCCGACACGACGGCCAGGATGGTGGCGAAAGCTACGGCAGCCAGGAAGCCGAGCAGCATGTTGCCGCCGACGGCCTTGGCCAGGTGCATGGC
>JAEUOE010000110.1 GCA_016790885.1 Dechloromonas sp.
GCCGATGGCGATGACGACGAGGACTGCCAGCAGACGCAGCAGCCACATGGCGTATCAGGCGGCCTGGGCCAGCCAGCGGGTGACGCCGCTCGGGGCGTGCGCCGCTTCGTCGAAGGTGGTCAGCTCCCAGGCATCCTGCTGCTCGAGCAGGGCGCGGGCCAGCTGGTTGTTCAGGGCGTGGCCGCCCTTGTGCGACGAATAGGCGGCGAGCAGCGGATGGCCGAGCAGGTAGAGGTCGCCGACGGCGTCGAGGATCTTGTGCTTCACGAACTCGTCGCCGTAGCGCAGGCCGTCCTGGTTCAGCACGCGGAATTCGTCGAGGACGATGGCGTTTTCCAGCCCGCCGCCCAGCGCCAGGCCGTTTTCGCGCAGGTATTCGACTTCCTGCATGAAGCCGAAGGTCCGGGCGCGCGACACTTCGCGGACGTAGGACTGCTCGGCGAAGTCGATTTCGGCCTTCTGCGCCGACTTGTCGATGGCCGGATGGTTGAAGACGATGGAAAAGGCCAGCTTGTAGCCGTCGTAGGGCACGAAGCGCGCCCACTTGTCGCCATCCCTGACCTCGATGGGCCGGGTGACGCGGATGAATTTCTTGGCGGCTTCCTGCTCCTCGATGCCAGCGGACTGGATCAGGAACACGAAGGGCGCGGCGGAACCGTCGAGAATGGGCACTTCGGGCGCATCCAGGTCGATCCAGCAATTGTCGATGCCCAGCCCGCAGAGGGCAGACATCAGGTGTTCGATGGTTCCCACCTTGACTCCGCCCACTTCGAGACAGGAGCACATGCGGGTATCGCCAATCAGCACGGCCTTGGCGGGAATATCCTTGGGCTCGGGTAAATCGACGCGACGGAAGACGATGCCGGTATCCGGGGCTGCCGGGCGCAGGGTCAGGTTGACCTTGACGCCGCCATGCAGGCCGACACCTGAGGCGCGAATAACCGTCTTGAGCGTGCGTTGCTTGAGCATGCTAAGTGCTTGAATGATTGGGGAAGGTGACGGATTGTAACACAACCCGTCACCACCCTTTTTCAGAGAGAGCTTTTGTTACGCCTTAATCGGCCTGCTTGCGGAGGAAAGCCGGGATGTCGTAACGGTCGACGCCGCTGTTGGCCAGGGCTTCGACGGTGACGTTGCGCTTGCGCACCACGGCCGGCACATCCAGGTGCGAATAGTCCGGGGTCGAACCGAAGGCCACGGCGTCATGCGTGCCGGTAGCCTGTGCCTGGACCAGTACCGGCTGGGTGATCAATTCCGGCTTGCTGCGCACAACAGCGGCAACCTGGCCGAGGCCGGTGGCCACCACGGTAACGCGCAGGGCGTCACCCATCAGCTCGTCGTAAACCGCACCGAAGATGATGTGCGCGTCTTCGGCGGCGAAGGCCTTGACGGTGTTCATCACTTCGTTGACTTCCTTCATCTTCAGGTTGCCCTTGGCGGCGGTGATGTTCACCAGAACGCCCTTGGCACCGGACAGATTGACGCCTTCCAGCAGCGGCGAGGCAACGGCCTGCTCGGCAGCGATACGCGCACGATCGACGCCGGCAGCGGCGGCAGAGCCCATCATGGCGCGGCCCATTTCACCCATCACCGTACGCACGTCTTCGAAGTCGACGTTGACCAGGCCCGGGTAGGTAATGATTTCGGCAATGCCACCAACGGCGTTCTTCAGCACGTCGTCGGCTGCCTTGAAGCAATCGTCGACATCGGCGTCGTCGCCCATGACTTCCATCAGCTTGTCGTTGAGGATGACGATCAGCGAATCGACATGCTTGGAGAATTCGGCGATACCGGCTTCGGCCGCCTTCATGCGCTTGCCGCCTTCGAAGCTGAACGGCTTGGTGACCACGCCAACAGTCAGGATGCCCATTTCACGGGCGATTTCGGCGACCACCGGGGCAGCACCGGTACCTGTGCCACCACCCATGCCGGCGGTGATGAAGGCCATGTGGGCGCCTTCCAGCGAAGCGCGGATTTCGTCGCGGTGCGCCTGGGCGGCTTCCTGGCCCTTTTCCGGCTTGGCGCCGGCGCCGAGGCCGCTCTTGCCGAGCGACAGCTTGCTCGATGCGGCGTTGCGGCTCAGGGCCTGCGCATCGGTGTTGGCAGCGATGAATTCAACGCCATTCACGCCTTCGTTGATCATGTGCTCGATGGCATTGCCGCCGGCACCGCCGACGCCGAACACCTTGATGATCGTACCGCTGTCTTCGTCTTTCTCGATGATCTCAAACATGACTACCTCCTCTGAAAAAACCGTTTAAATTCAAATCAAAAGTTCTTGACGAACCAATCTTTCATACTGGAAAAGACATCCTTGATGCCCTGCTTTTCCTGAATCTTCTGGCCGCGCTTGCGCTGGGCCTGCGCTTCGAGCAACAGGCCGAACGACGTTGAAAAATGCGGGCTCTGCACAACGTCGGCCAGGCTGCCCTGATACTTCGGGTTGCCGAGGCGAACCGGCATATGGAAGATCTCCTCGCCCAGTTCGACCATGCCCGGCATGACACTGGCGCCGCCGGTCAGCACGATGCCGGAGGACAGCACTTCCTCGAAGCCGGCGCGGCGCAATTCGTTCTGGATCAGCTCGTACAACTCCTCGACCCGCGGCTGGATCACGTCGGCCAGAGCGCGGCGGCTCAGGCTGCGGCTCGGCCGGTCGTCGACCCCTGCCACGTCGATGTTTTGATGGACATCGGCCAGTTGCGACAGGGCGCAGCCGTACTTGCACTTGATGTCCTCCGCCTCACGCGTCGGCGTACGCAGCGCCATGGCGATGTCGTTGGTGATCTGATCGCCGGCGATGGGAATCACCGAGGTATGGCGGATGGCGCCCTGCGTCCACACGGCGATGTCGGTGGTGCCGCCGCCAATGTCGATCAGGCAGACGCCGAGATCCTTCTCGTCCTCGGAGAGCACGGCATAGCTGGAAGCCAGCGGTTGCAGCACCAGGTCATTGACCTCCAGGCCGCAGCGGCGGACGCACTTGACGATGTTCTGGGCGGCCGACACGGCGCCGGTGACGATGTGCGTCTTCACCTCCAGGCGCATGCCGCTCATGCCGATCGGCTCGCGGATGCCGTCCTGGCCATCGATGACGAACTCCTGGGTGAGGATGTGCAGGATTTCCTGGTCGGCCGGAATGGGCATGGCGCGCGCAGTTTCGATCACCCGTTCGACATCGCTCGGCGTCACTTCCTTGTCCTTGATCGCCACCATGCCGTTCGAGTTGAAGCTCTTGATGTGGCTGCCGGCGATGCCCGTATAGACATTGCTCACCTTGCAGTCGGCCATCAGTTCGACCTCCTGGATGACACGGCTGATGGTGTGCACCGTTTCCTCGATATTCACCACGACGCCCTTCTTCAGGCCGCGCGAATCCTGCGAGCCCATGCCGATGACGTTGAGGTTGCCCTCCTGGTTGATCTCGGCGACCAGCGCCACGATCTTCGAGGTGCCGATGTCCAGCCCGACGACCAGATCCTTGTTGTCCCTGCTCATATGCTTACTTTCCCTTCCCCTCGGCCGCGACACGTATCGCGAAGCCATTCGGATACCGCAAATCCACGACTGCCGGCCTGACCGCCCGCTTGGCGACCATTTCCGGATACACCTCGATAAACCTCGCCAGCCGCACACCAACCGGCGACTTCGGCTGCTCGCGGCCGATATCGACC
>JAEUOE010000116.1 GCA_016790885.1 Dechloromonas sp.
TGGTTTCGAAGAAGCGGTCTTCTTCCTGCTTCAGCGTGGCGACGATCCTGGCCTGGTTCTGGCCGAGTTCCGGATAGGCCATGCCCATCTCGGCGACGAGGTCGGGCACCATCTTGTGGAAGAAGGCAGCGCGGGCGCCCAGCTTGTAGCCGTGGCGGATGGCACGGCGGATGATGCGGCGCAGCACGTAGCCGCGGCCTTCGTTGCCCGGAATGACGCCGTCGGCGAGCAGGAAGGAGCAGGCGCGGATGTGGTCGGCCAGCACCTTGAGCGACGGGCTGTTCATGTCGGCATCGCTGGTTTCGCGGGCAGCGGCCTTGAGCAGTGCCTGGAACAGGTCGATCTCGTAGTTGGCATGGACACCCTGCAACACGGCAGAGATGCGCTCCAGGCCCATGCCGGTGTCAACAGAGGGCTTGGGCAGCGGATGCATGACCCCGGCTTCGTCGCGGTTGAACTGCATGAAGACGTTGTTCCAGATCTCGATGAAACGGTCGCCGTCTTCCTCCGGCGATCCCGGGGGGCCGCCCCAGTGCTGTTCGCCGTGATCGTAGAAAATCTCGGTGCAAGGGCCGCAGGGGCCGGTGTCGCCCATCATCCAGAAATTGTCGGAGGCGTAGCGGGCGCCCTTGTTGTCGCCGATGCGGATGACCTTGTCCACCGGCACGCCGACTTCCTTGGTCCAGATGTCGTAGGCCTCGTCGTCCTCGGCATAGACCGTGACGGTCAGCTTGTCCTTGGGCAGCTTGTAGACTTCGGTGAGCAGTTCCCAGGCGTACTTGATGGCATCGCGCTTGAAGTAGTCACCGAAGCTGAAGTTGCCCAGCATCTCGAAAAAGGTGTGGTGACGCGCCGTGTAGCCGACGTTCTCGAGGTCGTTGTGCTTGCCGCCGGCACGCACGCATTTCTGCGAGGTGGTGGCGCGGCTGTAAGGGCGCTTGTCGAAGCCGAGGAAGACATCCTTGAACTGGTTCATGCCGGCATTGGTGAACAGCAGCGTCGGGTCTTCATGCGGCACCAGCGAACTGGACGAAACGATCTGGTGCCCCTTGGAGGCGAAGAAGTCGAGGAATTGCTGGCGGATTTCGGAGCTTTTCATAAGCTGGCGGCCCTTGCGGCGGTGGAATTCGAAACCGTCGATTTTAAATGAAAGCGTGAATATTCAGGGGGATCGCCAAGCAAAAAGCCGCCGGACGGCGGCTTTCAGCGGGATGCGTCCTCGATGGCGCACGCCCCGGCAAAAAGATCGAGCCGGTCGGTAAATACCGCGCTGACGCCGTTGGCCAGCAGCTTTTCCGACTCCGCCAGGGAGTTGACCGTGTAACAAAGCACCGGAACTCCCTTCGTCGCCGCCTCGGCCAAGACCTCACCGCCAAACTGCCGGGCGTTGCAGTGCAGCGTGACGCCCCCCACGGATTGCAACTGCCGGTGCCAATCGGCCGGCACGGCGTCGAACAACAGGCCGCGCGGGATGGCTGGCGCCAGGTCGCGGGCAATGGCCAGCGCTACCATGGAGAACGAGGAAATCAGCGGCAGGATTGCTGCCCCCTGCCACAAGGCCACACATTGACGCGCCACCACTTCCGCCGTCTGCCGTTCGTAGCCGGCGGCCGGCTTGATTTCGACATTGGCCAGCAAGCCGTATTGCCGACACAGGGCGGCGGCGGCGGCCAGGGTCGGGATGTGCTCGCCGTCGCCGGCATCAAGCGCAAGCAGCACGTCATCCGGGGTGGCACAGACGCGGCCTTGGCCGCTGGTCGTGCGCTCCAGCGTTTCGTCGTGAATCAGGAAAGGCGTGCCGTCAGCCGACAGCATGACGTCGAATTCGACGGCCCGATAGCCCAGGCGGGCGGCCAGGCGGATTCCCGCCAGGGTGTTTTCGGGGGCCAGCGAACCGCCACCGCGATGGGCAATCCAGCGCGGCAGCGGCAGCGGCAGCCTCATTTAGAAGGGCTGCGCCTTCTTCAGGGCCGGCTTGGCGTTCAGCACGGCGTTACCGCGCGAAACAGCCGTATCCAGCGCGGCCTTGGCCGGCTTCTTGTCGGACCAGACCGCTTCCAGTTCCTCGTCGGTAATAATGCGCACCGGGTCGGCATCGGCCACATGCGGCAAGCTCGACGCACCGCGCCCTTTCATCGAGGCGTAGGCAATTTCCAGCGTCTTGTCGCCATCCTGAAGGATCTTGCTGCGCGCGGCAGCGCGGGCAGCCGACGTCAACGGCAAGCCGCCATAGATGCGCACCATTTCGACCTGCATTTCCGGCGAGAGCAGGAAGGAGACGAACTTGGCCGCCTGCTTGTACTCGGCAGCCGACTTGCCGGCGCCAACCCACAACGAGGCACCATCGGCCAGGGTATGCTGGCGACCGCCATAGACATCGTCGTGATAGGGCAGCGGCGCGACCCCGAGTTCGACCCCCTTGGCCTCGAGGAAATCGATGTGTTCGCGCGAATCGGTGGTGATCATCGCGCATTCGCCGTCGATGAACTTCTGGCTGGCTTCGTTGCGCCGACCAAACAGGCGGAAGTAGTTGGCCTTGCTCCACGTCGCCATCATGGCTATGTGCTTGACCTGCGGCAGGCCGTTGAAGGTCAGCGCCCCCTTGCCGGTGACGGCCGGCACGCCGGACACGGCGCTGACGTTATCAACGTGCACCCAGACCGGCCACGAGGTGGTGTACGGGCAGGTGTAGCCGGCATCCTGCAGCTTGTCGAGGATGCCCTGCATCTCGAACCACGTCTTCGGCGCCTGCTCCGGGTCGAGCTTGGCCTTGCGCAAGGCATTCTTGTTGTAAAAGAGGACCGGGGTGGAGTAGATCAGCGGCAGCGCGACCAGGCGGCCCTTGCCATCGACCACACCCGCTTTCAGATCGGCCGACAGATCGGCTACCTTCAACGGCTGGCCGGCCTTGGCCATCATGTCCTGCAAGGGAATGAAGGCCTTCGGCTGCGCCAGCACTTCGCTCATGTCGTAGCGGCGCATCAGGTTCAGGCCTGCCGGCTTGCCACCCTTTTCGATGCGGGCAAGTTTCAAGTTGCCGCTGTTTTCCTTGTTGAAGCGGTCGATCACCGCCTGCAACTGCGCTTCGCCCTGCGGCCCCAGGTTATGCGCCAGTTCGAAATCGGCCGCCGGCTGAACGGCAGCCTGCTTTGCGGCCGGCTTTGCCGCAGGTTTGGCAGCCAGCACCGAAGAACTGGCAAGAACCAGCGACATGGCGATGACTGAGGGGCGGATTCGATGCAGCATGGGTACTCCAAGGGTCACAAAGGACGACATTATACTCGCCCGATAATTCATCAACGCCCACGTTACTTACAAATATGCGAGAATCGCGATCATGTTCAAACCTACCCTTGCTCTCCTTGCCCTTCTCGCCGTGACCGGTTGCGATCAGGTCAGCCAGAAACTCGGAATGGAAGACCCCGCCAAGAAGGAAGCCCGCCTGGAGCCGGAAGCCAAGGCCGTGGGCAGCGCCTGCCGGCAATCCGGCCGCGCCATCGAGGATTGCTACTCGATCTACGGCTGGCTGCCGAAGGCCGGCATTTACGCCGGCTGGCGTGAAATGGACGAATACATGCGGGAAAACAAGCTGGAAACCATCGTCCCGCAACTGCCGCCCCCCGAACCACCGGGCGCCAGAAAAAAGAAGAAGCCTGAAAAAACGGAAGCTGCCGGCGAGAGCGAGCCGAAAGCCGAAGCGGCAGCGGCAGCGGCCGACAGCGAGAAGAAAGCCGAAAAACGCTGAGGCCAGGAGCCCCCTCCGGGGCCACCACGACCAAAGGAGGACACTGATGCAGCTTCCAGCCTTCATGGGTGGCATCCGCGGCAAGCTGATCGCCATCTTCGTGCTGATCAAGGTGGTGCCGTTGCTGCTGCTCGCCTGGTTCGCCTGGCACGCCACCAGCCAGCTAGGCGGGGACGTGTCGGAAAAGGCTGGCGGCATGGCCGATGCCATGCTGGCCACCATCAAGACCATCGGCACCACCGTCACCGACGATTCGATCCGCGCCCTCGACCTGCGCTCGCGGGAAGCCATCGAGGCCCTGACCACGGATACCGCCAAGGAAATTGCCAGTTTCCTCTATGACCGCGACAGCGACATCCGCCAGGCCGCGGCACTCGACCCATCGGAAGCCAGCTTCCGCCGTTTCCTTGCCGAACGGCAGCGCGATATTCACCAGCACGGCCAATGGAAGCTGGACGACGACGGCAAATCATGGATTCCGGAAATACCGGTGGTCCGCGAGGCCAAGGTAACCCGCCCCATCCTGCCCGACAACGCCAAGGACTTCCATGCCCGGCCGCCGGAGTATCTCGGCGAGGCAGAACGCCGGCCGCTGTTTGTCGAAATGACCTACATCGACCTGGCTGGCAACGAAAAGATCAAGGTCACCCACGGCAACCTGACCGACAAGCGCCTGCGCAACGTCGCCGAACGCAGCAACACCTTCGTCAAGGCGGAAAGCTACTTCCCCGAACTGAAAAAGCTGAAGCCGGGCGACATCTATGTTTCCGACGTGATCGGCGCCTATGTGCCGACCCAGCTCATCGGCCCCTACCTGCCGGCGGCCCTCGACAAGGCCGGCAAGCCGTTCACACCCGAGGAATCCGCCTATGCCGGCACGGAAAACCCGGTTGGCAAGCGCTTCCGCGGCATCGTTCGCTGGGCCACGCCGGTCATCAAGGGCGGCCAGGTTGCCGGTTACGTGACGCTGGCCCTCGATCACGATCACATCCGCCAGTTCTCCGACCGCCTGATGCCGACCGAAGAACGCTTCACGCCGATCGCCGATGCCATCAAGGGCAACTACGCCTTCATCTGGGATTACAAGAGCCGCTCCATCTCGCACCCGCGCGATTACATGATCGTCGGCTACGATCCGCAGACCGGCCGCCCGGCCACGCCGTGGATGGACGAGGAGCTTTACGCCGAGTGGCAAGCCAGCGGCAAGCCCTCCGACGAGTTTCTGGCCGGCGTGCCGCCCTTCCGCGACCAGAACCTGAAACGCAAGCCGGCCAGGGAACTGGTCAAGGCCGGCACGCTCGGTCTCGACTGCCGCTACCTCAATTTCTCGCCGCAATGCGATGGCTGGAATGCCGTCACCGAACATGGCGGCTCCGGCTCCTTCGTCATCTTCTTCTCCGGCCTGTGGAAACTGACGACTGCTGCCGCCATCCCCTATTACACCGGCCAATACGGCAAGACGCCACAAGGCTTCGGCTTCGTCACCATCGGTGCCAACGTCGACGATTTTCACAAGGCAGCGACCGAGACAGCGGCCAAGATCAACACCCTCGTTGAGCAAAAAGACGCCAGCTTCAAGGCGCAGCGCAGCGAACTGCTCGATCACATCAGCGACAGCCTGTCCGCCACGGCGCTCGGCCTGTGGGGCTCGACGCTGCTCATGGTCGTTGTGGTCATCGGCATCGCCGTATGGATGGCTGGCCTGCTGACGCACCGCATCACGGCGATGATCGACGGCATCCACGCTTTCCAGCAGGGCGACCTGGGCCGCCGGCTCGACGCCCGCTCCGCCGACGAAATGGGCGAACTGGCCAATTCCTTCAACCGCATGGCCGACTCCGTCGAGGAGTCGTTCAAGCGACTCGACCAGGCGCGCGCGGAAGCTGAGGAGGCCAGCCGGCAGAAATCGGCCTTCCTCGCCACCATGTCGCACGAGCTGCGTACGCCACTGAACGGCATCCTCGGTTTTGCCGAACTGCTCAAACTCGAACTGGCGGATCCGACCCATCAGGAATACGCAGGGATCATCCGGCAAAGCGGCGAGCATTTGCTCAACCTGGTCAACGAGATCCTCGATCTGGCCAAGATCGAATCGGGCGAGATGACTTTCAAGCACATTCCAACACCGATTGCCGAGCTGGTCACCGAATCCGCGGCCGGGCACCAGGTAGCCGCCGAGAGCAAGGGACTGCGCTTTGCCCTGCACCTGGCCGCCGACCTGCCGGAACAGTTTTACACCGACCCCATGCGCCTGCGCCAGATACTGAACAACTTGCTGAACAATGCCGTCAAATTCACCGAGCGGGGCGAAATTTCACTGGCCGTCAGCCTGAAGGACGGCGACGTGGCCTTCACCGTGCGCGACACCGGCATCGGCATCCCGCCAGCCAGCCTCGACACGATTTTCGAGAAATTCAAGCAACTCGAAAATTTCCTGACCCGCGAACATGGCGGTACCGGGCTTGGGCTTGCACTGGTCAAGCAACTCGTCGACCATATGGGCGGCCGCATCACGCTCACCTCGGAAGTGGGCGTCGGCTCAACTTTCACCGTTTTCCTGCCTGCCTGAATCCAGATGCCCACGACCCCACGCCTGGCCCTTGTCGTCGACGACCAGCCCACCAATCGCCTGCTGGCCAGCACATTGCTCAAGCGCTGGGGATGGACCGTCCTGGAGGCCGAAAGCGGCGAAACGGCGCTGGCCCTCTCCGGGGAACACGCCTTCCGGCTCGTCCTGCTCGATATCAGCATGCCCGGCCTGTCCGGCGAGGAAACCTGCACCCGCTTGCGGGCTTCGGCCAACGGGCAATCGGCCACCATCATTGCGTACACGGCACACGCCTTCCCCGAGGATCGGGCCCGCCTGCTCGACGGCGGATTCGACGACGTGCTGGTCAAGCCCATCAACCGGCAGCAACTCGAAACCATGGTCGCCGAACTGTAGGACAGCAGCCCGGGGACTTCAGGTATTCTGACCGCCTGCCGGCGGCTGGCGTATAATCCGGCCCCATGTCTGAAATCAATACCTTAGCTGACGATACTGTCGGCACCCCGGCCGCCGAAGCAGCCGCTGAAATCACCTTTGCCGACCTGGGCCTGGCGCCCGAACTGCTGCGTGCAGTGCTCGACGAAGGCTACACCAAACCCACACCGATCCAGGCCCAGGCCATTCCGCTCGTCATCAGCGGCAAGGACATCATGGGCGGCGCCCAGACCGGCACCGGCAAGACGGCCGCGTTCACGCTGCCCATCCTGCAGCGCATCCTGCCCTTTGCCAGCAGCAGCCCGTCGCCGGCCAAGCACCCGGTGCGCGCCCTGATCCTGGCGCCAACCCGCGAACTGGCCATGCAGGTCTTCGAATCGGTCAAGTCCTACAGCCAGCACACGCCGATCCGCGCCATGTGCGCCTACGGCGGCGT
>JAEUOE010000185.1 GCA_016790885.1 Dechloromonas sp.
CACTGCGTTCATTTAGCGGATCCCTGCCTTGCGTTCGGCGGCCTCGATGGTGTTGGCGAGCAGCATGGTGATGGTCATCGGGCCGACACCGCCCGGCACCGGGGTGATCTGGCCGGCGACCTTCAGGCAGTCGTCGAAATCAACGTCGCCACACAGTTTGCCGTCCGGCAGGCGGTTGATGCCGACATCGATGACCACGGCGCCCGGCTTGATCATGTCGCCCTTGACGAACTTCGGCTTGCCGACGGCGGCAACGACAATGTCGGCGCGCCGGGTGTGGAAGTTAAGGTCGCGGGTCTTGGAATGGCAGACGGTAACGGTGGCGCCGGCGTTGATCAGCAGCATCGCCATCGGCTTGCCGACGATGTTGGAGCGGCCGATGACGACGGCCTCCTGGCCGGTCAGGTCGACGTTGCCCTTCTCGAACATCTTCATCACACCGTACGGGGTGCAGGGGATGAAGCGCGGCGCACCTTGCGACAGGGCGCCGACGTTCTCGGCGTGGAAGCCGTCGACGTCCTTCTCGGCCGAGATGGCCTCAAGCACCTTTTCTTCGTCGAAGTGCCTGGGCAGGGGCAGTTGCACCAGGATGCCGTGGATGGACGAGTCGGCATTCAGCTCGGCAATCTTGTCGAGCACCACTTGCTGGTCGACATCACGGTCGTAAACGATCTTTTCGGAGTGCATGCCGATGGCCAGGCAGCCATTGACCTTGTTCTTCACGTAAACCTGGGAAGCCGGGTCTTCGCCGACCAGAATGACCACCAGGCCGGGCTTGTGGCCCTTGGCAGCGAGTGCCTCCACGCGGGCCTTGAAGCTTTGGCGCAGCTCGTCTGCCAGCGCCTTGCCGTCGATAATTTGTGCCGTCATCGTCGCATCCATCAAAAAGAAAAGGGGAAAGGCGACTGCCTTTCCCTTTGATTTGGTGCGAATTTTACCAGAATCAGGCAGTCGCGGCTTCTGCCGTGCCAACGGCGGCGCGACCGGCCGCGAAGGCCCGCCGGTTGAGGTCCACCATCTTCTCGCCCTTTTTCTGGAAACGCTGCAGCACGCAGGCCAGCAGGTCATCGGCCGAGAAGGGTAGATGGTCGGCGATGGCGCCGAGCATCACGGTATTGCCCAGACGGATGTCGCCCAGGCCCTGCGCGATGGTCGTTGCATCAAAGGCGACAACCTTGGTACCGGCGGCCTTCATGTCGGCGACCGGGTTGTCGGGATAGTCGAACAGGCCGAGTTCGACAATGGGCGGCACGAAGCGCGAATCATTGACCAGCGCCATCGCGCCGGGGCGCAGCATGTGCTGCCAGCGCAGGCCTTCCGCCGCCTCGAAGGCGAGCAGCACGTCGGCCGTGCCCGGGGCAATCTGCGGCGACAGCACCTTGGGGCCGAAGCGCAGGTGCGACGACACGACACCGCCGCGCTGCGCCATGCCGGCCACTTCGGTTTTCTTGGCATCGTGGCCGAGTGCGATGGCCGCTTCAGCCAGGATTTCGGTGGCGGTCATGACGCCCTGGCCACCGATGCCGACAACGAGAATATTGGTGATATCGCTCATGTCAGGCCCCGCATCCCTTGGTCACCAGCTTGATCGGCGACACCGGGGCGTAATGCACGATGGCGCCCGGCGCACAGGGCTGGACGCAGAGCGTACAGCCGGTGCACACCGACGACTCGATGCGCACGAACGCCAGATCCACCTCGCGGCCGTTCGGCTTCACTTCCTTGGCGCGCCGGGTAACGTGGATAGCCGGACAGCCGACGTCGATACAGTTGCCGCAGCCGGTGCACTTGTCCTCGATGACCTCGAAGGGCTTCAGCTTGTGGTAATCCTTGATCAGCACGCAGGGCTGGTCGGTGATGATGACCGACACGTCGGGCACCTTCACTTCGTCGCGGATGGTCTTGAACAGCACCGGCAGTTCGTAGGGATTGACGACGTGAATGCGCTCCTTCTTGACGCCGAGCGCCTCGCACAGCTTGGCGAAATCGACGCGCGGCGCTTCATCGCCGTAGATGTCGCGGCCATTGCCCGGGTTGTCCTGGCCGCCGGTCATGCCGACGGCGCGGTTGTCGAGCAGCATGACCGTGACATTTGCCTTGTTATAGACCATGTCGAGCAGGCCCTGCATGCCCATGTGCAGGAAGGTCGAATCGCCGATCACGGCGACGATGCGCTTGTCCTTGTCGGATTCGCCGCGCCCCTTGTCCATGCCCAGCGCAACCCCCATCGAGGCGCCCATCGACACGCAGGTATCCATCGCCTGCCACGGGTGGCCGGCGCCCAAGGTGTAGCAGCCGATATCGCCGGAGATGTTGAGATTGCGCACCTGCGACAGGGTGTAATAGACGCCGAGGTGCGGGCAGGCCACGCACATGGTCGGCGGACGGGGGAAGACCTGGGCCGGCTTGATGCGCAGCGGCACCTCGTCGACCAGCTCGCCGAGCAGGCGGGCGATGGCCGGCTTGATGACCGGTGGCGCCAGTTCGCCCTGCAGCGGCAGGATTTCCTTGCCGATGACCTTGAGGCCCTGCGCCTTCAGTTCGGTTTCGACCAGCGGCTCGACTTCTTCGACCACGACAACCTGGTCGGCCAGCACCGCCAGCTCGCGGCACTTGTCGAAGGGGACCGGCCACGAGAAGCCGAGCTTGAGCACCGGCGCATCGGGGAAGGATTCCTTGACATGCATGTAGGCCGGGCCGGAAGTAATGAAGGCGACACGGCGGTCGCTGCCCGGCTCGATGACGTTCCACGCCGACTGCTCGGCCTCGGCGCGCAGCGTGTTGTCGCGCTGGAACATCAGCGGAATGCGCTTGCCGGCGTTGCCCGGCACCATCACGAAGCGCGACGGGTCTTTCTTGAAACCGGCACCGACAAATTCCTGGCGCTCGCCAACGGTGACCAGCGCCTTGACGTGGTTGATCCGCGTCGTCATGCGCAGGATGACCGGCACCTGATACTTTTCCGACAGCTCGAAGGCAGCCAGGGTCATGGCGTAGGCTTCCTGCGAATCGGCCGGCTCGAACAGCGGCACATGCGCGAAGCGGCCCCAGTAGCGGGAATCCTGTTCGTTCTGCGAGGAAGACAGACCGACGTCGTCGGCGATGGCGATGACCAGGCCGCCAACCACGCCGGTCAGGGTCAGGGTCATCAGCGCGTCGGAGGCGACGTTCATGCCGACATGCTTCATGCAGCAGAAGGCGCGCGAGCCGGCGTAGGCGGCGCCGATGGCTACTTCCAGCGACACCTTCTCGTTCACCGACCACTCGGCATAGATGTCCGGATAGGTCGAGATGACTTCCAGCATTTCCGTGGACGGCGTGCCGGGATAGGCCGCAGCGACCTTGACACCCGCCTCCCAGACTGCACGGGCGACCGCTTCGTTACCAGACATCAGGACCCGGCTTGCTGCCGGTGCAGGCATGACTGCCGCCATATCGACTCCTCGAATACGCAATGCGAAACCCATGATTCTAGGAAGGTTTCTCCAGCCGCTATTTGATACAAAGCAACTCGTTTCCAATTTTCCATTGGTGTCATTTGGTTTCGCCCGGTTGATGGACATCAATGCCCTGCCGGGCCCACTCGCCAACAATGGCGTCATCCCGTTTCCGCACCGACCATGACCGCCACCGCCCTCGCCAATCCCGCCCCGCCTGCCGACGAAACCCGGCGCATTCCCGGCAACAAGGGGATATGGGTCGGCATCACCTGCGAATTCGTCGAGTTCATCGTGCTCTTCGCGGTCTATTTCATTGCCCGCGCCCACTTTCCGGATGCCTTCCACGAAGGTGCGCAGCGCCTGAACATCGTGGCCGGCACCGCCATCACGCTGCTGATGGTCACCAGCAGCTACTGCATCGCCTGTTCGGTCAATGCCATCCGCCAGGACAAGCACCGCGCCGCCGTCATCTGGCTGGTCGCCGGCCTGATCATCGCCCTCGGCTACCCGGTAGCCAAGGTGCTGGAAATCGACTGGAACCTGGCGCACGGCATCAACGGCGAATCGGGCATTTTCTTCACCGTCTATTACTACCTGACCTTCAACCACCTGGTGCACGCCACCTGGGGCATCCTCGGCATCCTGTGGGTGCTCGCCCGCCTGCTCTTCCACGGCTACACGGCCGAGGACTACGTCGGCCTCGAAGCACTGGCCAGTTACTGGCACGCCACCGACATCATCTGGCTGGTGATTTTTCCGCTTTTCTACGTCCTCGCCTGAACCATGACCACCGGCTCCCATCCTGCCGTTCCCCCGCCCCCGTCCCTGGCCGGCCTGGGCTTTGCCTGGCTGGTGCTGGTCGCGTTGAGCCTCGCCAGCCTCGGCCTCGGGCAATGGTTCCACGGCGCCGTCTGGCTGCCGGCCCTGGTCGCCGTCATCGTCTGGGTCAAGGGGACGATCGTCGTGCACCGCTTCATCGAGGGGCACGTGGCACACCCCTTCATTGCCTGGGTGTTGCGGGTTTTTGTCGCCTTTGCGCCGGCCGCCCTCGTCCTGACTTCCTACTTCGGCGGCCCGTTCGCCCGCTGGGCGACGCTTTAAGCGGGAAGGTCGGCTTCCTGCAGCAGGAAGACGTACTGGTTGCCGGCCCGGGTTTCCAGCCAGGTGAAGGGCAGGTCGGGGTAGGCGGCTTCCAGTGCCTCCTGGTTGTGGCCGATCTCGACCACGAGGAGGCCGCCCGGGTTGAGGTGGCGCTTGGCCTCCCGCAGGATGGTGCGGGTGAAGTCCAGGCCGTCTTCGCCGGAACCCAGGGCCAGGGCGGGTTCGTGCCGGTATTCGGCGGGCAGGGCGGCCACCGAGGGGGCGTCCACGTAGGGCGGGTTGGAGATGATGAGATCGTAGCGCTGGCCGGCGATGCCGGCAAAGGCGTCGGATTCGACCCGGTGGATGCGCCCCTCCAGGCCGTAGTCGGCGACGTTCCGGCGGGCCACGGCGAGGGCGTCCGGGGAGATGTCTAC
>JAEUOE010000204.1 GCA_016790885.1 Dechloromonas sp.
CGGCATCCTTGAGCGCGGTGACGCAGGGGGCGACGGTACGCTCGATCAACTCGTCGACCAGCGACTCGAACTTGGCGCGGGTGATCTTCAGCGCCAGGTGCTTCGGGCCGGAGGCATCGGCGGTGATGTAGGGCAGGTTGACTTCGGTCTGCTGGCTGGAGGACAGCTCGATCTTGGCCTTTTCGGCAGCTTCCTTGAGGCGTTGCAGGGCCAGCACGTCCTTCTTCAGGTCGACGCCGGATTCCTTCTTGAATTCGTCGATGATGTAGTCGATCAGGCGCTGGTCGAAGTCTTCGCCGCCGAGGAAGGTGTCGCCGTTGGTAGCCAGCACTTCGAACTGCTTTTCGCCATCGACGTCGGCGATTTCAATGATCGAGATGTCGAAAGTGCCGCCGCCGAGGTCATAGACGGCAATCTTCTTGTCCTTGCCGGACACCTTGTCCATGCCGAAAGCGAGGGCAGCAGCGGTCGGCTCGTTGATGATGCGCTTCACTTCCAGGCCGGCGATGCGGCCGGCGTCCTTGGTGGCCTGGCGCTGGCTGTCGTTGAAGTAGGCCGGCACGGTAATCACGGCTTCGGTCACTTCCTCGCCCAGGTAGTCTTCGGCGGTCTTCTTCATCTTGCGCAGCACTTCGGCGGAAACCTGCGGCGGAGCAATCTTCTTGTCGCGGGCTTCAACCCAGGCGTCGCCGTTGTCGGCCTTGACGATCTTGAAAGGCATCAGGGCGATGTCCTTCTGTACTTCCTTCTCTTCGAAGCGGCGGCCGATCAGGCGCTTCACTGCGTACAGGGTGTTCTTCGGGTTGGTGACGGCCTGGCGCTTGGCCGGGGCGCCGCACAGGATTTCGCCGTCTTCGGTGTAGCCGATGACAGACGGGGTGGTGCGCGCACCTTCTGCGTTTTCGATAACCTTCGGCTGGCCGCCTTCCATGATGGCGACGCAGGAGTTGGTGGTGCCGAGGTCGATACCGATGATCTTGCCCATGTTTCGTTCCTTGATAGGTAAATTGCTGATGTTCGTGAGTTGGGGGCTATGCCCCCGATTTCAAGTGGGTTATTTGCCCTTGGCGACCATGACCAGGGCCGGGCGCAGCACGCGGTCCGCGATCATGTAGCCCTTCTGCAGCACGGTGACCACGGTGTTGGCTTCCTGGTCGGAATCGACCATGCCGATGGCCTGGTGCTTGTGCGGGTCGAACTTCTCGCCGGCCGGATTGACTTCGTTCAGGGCGTTTTTCTCGAAGGCGGAAACCAGTTGCTTGAGGGTCAGTTCAACGCCTGACTTGAAGCTCTCCACCGTCTGTTCCGGCACGGCCAGGGCGGCTTCCAGGCTGTCCTTGACGGCCAGCAGTTCGCCGGCAAACTTCTCGACGGCAAACTTGTGGGCCTTGGAAATATCTTCCTGGGCGCGGCGGCGGATGTTTTCGCCTTCGGCCTTGGCGCGCAGCCAGGCGTCGTAATGCTCGGCAGCCTTCAGTTCGAGGGCCTTGAATTGCTCCTCGACGCTGGGAATGGTGTCGACGTTGTCAGTTGGCGCCGCTTCAACGCTTGCTTGTTCGCTGGCAGGTTCATTGCCCAGCATGGCTTCCTGGGTATTTTCGGGGTTGGACATAGGGGTTTCTCCAAAAAATCTTTTCCGTATTTGGGGGTGAGATGCCCGCTTTCAAGCCCCTCGTCCGCTATTTCTTTGCTCAGGAAACTGCGTTGGCCCGCTGGGTGACGTGCTACGATATTTGCCTGCATTTTTCGCAAATATCGCCAATGGAAACGATCGGCAAATACCGCGTGATTCGAGAGTTGGGCAAGGGGGCGACCGCAACGGTCTATCTTTGCGACGACCCGGACTCCGCCCGGCAGGTTGCCGTCAAGGTCATCCAGTTCGGGAAGGATGGCGGAGCGATGTCGCGCCGCATGCGCAAGCTGTTTCAGAACGAAGGGATGGTTTCCAAGCGCTTGAATCACCCGAACATCGTTCAGGTTTACGAAGCGGTGGTCGAAGCGGATTTCGCCTATCTGGCAATGGAATATGTGAAAGGCTTCTCGCTCGAGGAGCATACGCGCATCGACAAGCTGCTGCCCATGCACCGCGTGATCGGCATCATCTTCAAGTGCTGCATGGCGCTCGACGCGGCCTACCGGCAGGGCATCATCCATCGCGACATCAAGCCGGCCAACATCATGGTCGCCGCTGACGATGAGGCCAAGATCGCCGATTTCGGCCTGGCGCTGAACATGAACAAGGATCTCGACCGGGATTCGACCTTCATCATGGGCGTTGGCTCGCCGGCCTACATGTCGCCCGAGCAGATCAAGAACTATCCGCTCAACCAGAAGACCGACCTTTACTCGCTGGGTGTCGTGCTCTTCCAGTTGCTGACGGGCCGTCTGCCTTTCCGGGCCAACAACCAGGCGACGCTGATCTATCGCATCGTCAATACCGATGCGCCGTCGGTCACCTCGCTGCGCCCCGATCTGCCGGAAGGCCTCAATGCCATCCTGAAGCGGGCGCTGGAAAAGGATCTCTACAACCGCTACCGGAACGGCGCCGAAATGGCCAAGGACCTGTCGGCGGTGCGCTATCAGCTGGTCGACGAGGACTCGACGGTCGAGGATACGAAACACTTCGAAACCCTGCGCCGGCTGGAGTTTTTTACCGAGTTCGAGAACATCGAAATCTGGGAAGTCCTGCGCGTTGCCGTCTGGCGCGAGGTGTCGCCCAATGTGGCGCTGATCCGCGAGGGCGATCGCAGCAAGTTCTTCGGCGTCATTGTTTCCGGTTCAGTCGAGGTGTCGATCGAAGGCAAGGCGCTTTGTCGCCTGGGCCCCAGCGAACCGGTTGGCGAGGTAGCGTTCCTGCATCCGTCCAGCGACATGCGCTGCTCGACCGCCGTCACGCTGGAGCCGACCCTGTTTCTCGAAATCAACGCGGCAGCCCTCGCCTTGTCGTCGGAAGAACTGCTCGAGCGGGTGCGCAATGTCCTGCTCAGCCGGATGATCAAGCGCATGCGCGAGGTCAACCGGATCGCCGCAGCCCAGGGGCTGCCTGCGGTGCAGAGCCTGTCGGCATCCCAGGTCGGCGGATCGAACAAACCGGGCGGCGGCCTGGATCTCGAGCTGGCACCCATGTAGCTTTTGGCTGCTGGCCATTCGCAGTCAGCAACTGCCTGGCCAGCAACGATCAGCTAATCAGACCTTGAAGCGTCCGACCAGGCTGGCCAGTCCATCGGCCAGGCGTTTCAGGTCGTGGGCGGCGCCGGCGGTTTGTTCGACGGTGCCGGAGTTCTCGCGGGCCATGCCGGCGATCGCTTCGATGCTGGCTTCGACGTCGCTGGAGAAGCGGCGCTGCTGGTCGGTGGCGGCGGCGATGGCGTCCAGTCCGTGGCCGACTTCGGCAACCGAACCATTGGTTGCCTGCAGGATGTCGGAAACCGATGAAACCGCTGCCTGGCTGCTTTCCAGATGGGTGAGGCCCGCTTCGATACTGCGCCGGACGGAAACCGACTGGGCGCTCAGGCTGGCGGTGATGGCATCGATCTCACTGGCTGACCGCGAGGATTTCTCGGCCAGCTTGCGCACCTCGTCGGCGACGACGGCAAAGCCGCGCCCCTGTTCGCCGGCGCGGGCGGCTTCGATGGCGGCATTCAAGGCCAGCAGATTGGTCTGTTCGGCGATGTCCTTCACCTCGCGCGTCATCAGCGTGATGGCCTCGGTGTTATGAACGAAATTGTTGACCGAGTCGGCCATCTCCTTGACGGCGCGCTCGACGACATTCATTTCGCCGAGCAGCACGTTCAGGTTGCGGCTGCCTTCCGTGGCCCGGGAGAGGCTTTCCTGCGACTGGTGCTGAACATGTTCGGCGCTTTGCGCAATCGACGAAATGCTCGATACCAGTTGTTCGACCGAGGTGGCTGCCAGTTCGGATTTCTCGTTCTGCTGCTGCGAGCTCTGGGTAACACGGTCGGCGCTGTCGGAGAGGGCGCTGACGCGGGAGGAAACCTGGCTGGCGGCATCACGCACCTGGCGTACGAGCTGGTTGAAGTTCTCCATCATCTCGTTGAAAACGGCAGCCGACTGGCCGACCTCATCCTTGCCCTTGACCGGCAGGCGGCGGGTCAGGTCGCCTTCGCCGCGCGCAATATCGCTCAGGCCCTTGCGCAGTTCGTCCAGCGGAACCGTGACGAAATGGCGGGTAAGCAGGTAGATGATGACCAGCAGGGCGCCAAGGGCGCCGAGGGCGACGCCGGCGATCTTCAGGCGGAAGGCCGAAACCTCCGACTCGACCGAGTCGAGCGACACCTTCATGCTGACCACGCCGAGCACGGTGTTTTCAGGCACCTGGTGGCAGAGGACGCAATCCTTGCCGAGGTAGTTCTTGGCTGCCTTGGTCGGGTTGATGACATGCAGGAACGAACTGCCGTTCGCCGTTTCGAGCGCCATGTAGGGCGTGCCGGACGTCATGACCTGCTTTTCCAGGCTGTCCAGTTCGCGCGAACTCTTGGTGTCCGGGCCGTAGAGCTTGGCCACTGCCTCGCTGCGGGCGACATGCAGATCCTTGATGATCGCCAGTTGCTTGATCTGGTCGAGAAAGACTTCGCGCTGGCCAACGGTGCCGGTGATCATCATGCCGGTCAGCCCGGCCATGGTCATTTCGTGGATGCTTTGCGAGAAATCCTGAGCCTGGCGAATCGCGGTTTCCCGATTGACCTGGGTGGTCCATACGATGGCACCGGCCCAGATGAGCGCCAGAACAACCCAGATGGCAGCGGTCAGACGAACCCAGATCTTCAAATCAGCGATGCGCGGCATCTTGTTATTACCTCCACTATGCCGCCCTGTCAGGTCAGGCGGTCAGGTCAATTTGCTGGATTGTGCCAGCCGCGCCATTCTCCTGCAAAACTATTCCGGAACTGCGAATCTGGCCCAATAGCTGATTGGCATTATTCTTGATGTCGAACGGGGTGGCGATGTTGCCCAGTCCGATAGCCCCGACGCCGGCTTCGCCCAGCGATTGCAGTCGATCGGTCCCCGCGCCATCGCGGGTCCATACCTGCAGGCGGTCGAACGCCGCATCGCTCTCGTCGATCCAGCCGTTGCGGTCATCGTCGAGGGCGGCCAGTTCCTGGAAACCGTTGTTGGTGGTCGGTCCGAACAGTTCGCTGCCGTTGTTGACCTTGCCGTCCTGGTTGCGGTCAAAGACCAGGAATCCGCTGCCCGGCGCAACAAAATTGATCTGTTCCGTCTGGCCATCGGCATTCAGGTCAAAGGCAAAGCGCTGGCCGGTCAATTGGGCGGCGGTGCCGGCAAAGTTCAGGACCAGCGGGTCTGTCTTGCGGGCTGCGTCGCCGAGCCGCAGGCTGGTAGTGGACTCTTCGTGGTAAGCCCGCGACATCGACAGTTGCAGGTCGAAGCGAAGGCTGCGGCCATCGGCCGTGGTGACCGTACCGCTGGCCGAGAAGGTGGTCTGCTCGACCTCGGTGTAGGATTCGTGGCGGTCGTATTCCATGCCCCAGCCAGCCGGGCGGGCCGCCCCCGGGGCTTCTCCAGGCGGTGTGGTGGATGGCAGGTCAGCAGGCACCTCGGCGCCATCGGGCTGCATTTCCCGTGTGTTGAAAACCTCGATCCGGCGGCCGGTAAGCATTTCGACCAGCGAGCGGATCAAGGCCAGGCGTGGATCGTTTTCGGAAGCCTCGTCTGCGCTGGCCTCTGCTGCATTGTCGGCTTGCGCCGCCGCCTTGCCGGCTGCCGAGAGTTGCACCTCATCGGCTGCCGCTGCCTGCCGTGCCCCCCCTTGCCCAGGACGCTCGCCGACCCACATCGACAGCCGCTCGGATACTTCGTGACGCTGCAGGCTGGCGTGCGAGGAAGCCAGTTGCAGGTTGGCGCTGGCTATTTTCATGGGGGCCTCCGGACAATGTGTTGTGACACATTGTTAACGGCGCCCCTGGCGAAAAGTTAAGGCTGGTGAAGGTGCGGCTGCAGCCAGCGTTTCAGGCTGCCGAGGTCGAGCGCGCCGCTCTGGCGGGCGATTTCACGGCCCCCCTTGTAGACGGCCAGGGTCGGGATGCTGCGGATGTTGAAGCGGGCGGCGAGTTGCTGCTCGGCCTCGGTGTCGACCTTGACCAGGCGGGCATAAGGCTCGAGGTCGATGGCAGCCTGGTGGAAGGTCGGCGCCATCATCCGGCAGGGGCCGCACCAGGGGGCCCAGAAATCGACCACCACCGGCAGGTCATTGCGTGCCAGGTGGCGGTCGAAGTTGCCGGCATTCAGTTCCAGCGGTTCGCCGACGAACAGCGGCTGCTTGCACTGGCCGCATTGCGGCGCATCGCCCAGCTTGGAAGAGGGAATGCGGTTCACTGCGGCACAATGCGGGCAGACGACGTGCAGGCTTTCAGACATGGCGGGCTCCGAGTATCAGATTTCTCTGATCTATGGGCGCTGCCCCGGATTTCAAGTTTGGGCGCCGAACTTGAAGGCCTCGCGGGCACTGGTTTCCAAAGCGTGCGGATCGATGGCCTGTTTGGTCGACCAGCCGGCCAGGTGCTGCTCGGCGATGTCGGCCAGGGCGTTGATCCAGGCATCGTCCTCGTTGAGGGCCGGGATGTAGTGATATTCCTGGCCGCCGGCCTTGAGGAAATCATCGCGGCCTTCCTGGGCGATTTCTTCCAGGGTTTCCAGGCAGTCGGCCGTGAAGCCGGGGCAGATCACGTCGACGCGGCGAACGCCCTGGCTGCCCCAGGTGTGCAAGGTCGGGGCCGTGTAGGGCTGCAGCCATTCAGCCTTGCCGAAGCGCGACTGGAAGCAGATCTGGTATTGCTCCGGCTTCAGGTTCAGCCGTTCGGCCAGCAGGCGGCCGGTCTTGTGGCATTCGCAGAAGTAGGGGTCGCCCAGATCCAGGCTGCGCTTGGGCAGGCCGTGGAAGCTGATGAGCAGGCGGTCCTGGTCGCCGAGCGAACCGTGGGCCTGCCAATGGCGGCGAACCGTATTTTCCAGTGCCGCCAGGTAGCCGGGGTGGTCGTGGAAATTGCGGATGAAGCGCATCTCAGGCTGGTTGCGCGTTTGCAGCAACCAACGTGCAGCCTCGTCGACCACGGTTGCCGTGGTACTCGCTGCATATTGCGGATACATCGGCACGATCAGGATGCGATTGGCCCCTTCGGTCTTCAGATGGGCGAGTACATCCGCTACTGACGGCGAGCCGTAGCGCATGGCGTAGGTGACGCTGAGGTGATGGCCGCGTTGACCGAGCAGGCCCTTGAGCAGCTTGGCCTGGCGCTCGGTATGCACTCGCAGTGGAGAGCCTTCCTCCATCCACACCGTGGCGTACTTGGCTGCGGATTTCTTGGGCCGGGTGTTGAGGATGATGCCGTTGAGGATCAGCCACCACAGCGGCTTGGGAATTTCAACGACGCGCGGGTCGGACAGGAATTGTCCGAGGTAGCGCTTCAGCGCCGGGCCGGTCGGGGCCTCCGGTGTACCGAGATTGACGAGGACGACGGCGGTGCTCGCCGGGTTGCCGTGGCGGTGCGGCGGTTCTTGCAGGAAGCGGGGCATTAGTTATCCGATTTGTAGGAGAGGGCGCTGGACAGCAGCCGGGCGGTGATGTCGACGATGGGAATGACGCGTTCGTAAGCCATGCGGGTTGGACCGATGACGCCGACCGAGCCGACGACCTGGCCATCCACGGTGTAGGGGGCGGCGATGACGCTGCATTCGTCGAGCGGGGCAATGCCCGATTCGCCGCCAATGAATATCTGCACACCTTCCGCCCGGTTCGACACGTCGAGCAGGCGCATCAGGCTGGAGCGCTGTTCGAACAGGTCGAACAGTTCGCGCAGGCGCTTCATGTTGGACGAGAGTTCCTCGACATCGAGCAGGTTCTTTTCGCCCGAGATGACGTAGGGCGTGGCGCTCTCGCTCATCGCGGCGTCGCCGGCCTCGAGGGCCAGCGCCATCAGCGGTTTGATGTCGTCGCGCAGTTGCCTGATCTCGGCCGACAGGCGCTGGCGCATCTGCTCGAAATCGAGGCCGGCGAAATTCTGCGTCAGGTAATTGGCAGCACTGACCAGCTCGGATGGGGAATAAGCCTTGTCGGTCGAGATGATGCGGTTCTGCACGTCGCCATCGGCGGTGACAATGATGAGCAGGATGCGTTTTTCTGACAGGCTGAGAAACTCGATCTGGCGGATGCGGCTGCTTTGCCGGCGCGGCGCGATGACCACGCCGGCAAAGTGCGTCAGGCTGGACAGTAGTTGCGAGGCGCTGGCAATGATCTGACTGGAAGGCCGGCCGGCCAGAGCTTCCTCCATCGCGCCCATTTGCTGGGCGGCCAGCGGCTGCACGGTGAGCAGACTATCGACGAACAGCCGGTAACCGCGTGCCGTCGGCACCCGGCCGGCCGAGGTGTGCGGGCTGGCGACGAAGCCGGCTTCCTCAAGATCGGCCATCACGTTACGGATGGTCGCCGGCGACAGGTCGAGCCCGGAAAACTTCGACAACGCCCGCGAGCCGACCGGCTGCCCGTCGGCGATGTAATGTTCGACCAGAGTCTTCAGCAGGGTGCGGGCGCGTTCATCCATGGTCTGCCGATTGTACAAAAAACGGGGGGCGCCGCCGCAAGGCTTTTTATGCAAGAATTCGGCCCCATGAATCGAGGCTTCACATCCTATCGCTCACCGCGAACCATCGCGCTGGTCGGCAAATACCACAGCCAGGAAATTGCCGAGTCGCTGCGTCGGCTGGCCGAGTATTTGTACGAGCGTGGCGTCTCGGTCTTCATCGAGCGCGAGACGGCGGAGAACATCGGCAAGAAGGTAGATCTGTCACGCTGGGTGACCTGCGGCTTCAACGACATCGGCGCCCATGCCGACCTGGCCATCGTGCTCGGTGGCGATGGCACCATGCTCAACGCGGCGCGCCGCCTGGCCCGCTACTGCGTGCCGCTGGTTGGCGTCAACCAGGGGCGGCTCGGTTTCATGACCGACATTGCCCGCGACGACATGCTGACTTGCATGGATGACCTGCTCGACGGCCGCTTCGCGCCGGAGAACCGCATGCTGCTGGCTGCCGAGGTGACGCGCGACGGCAAGGAAATCGCCGCCAACATGGCCTTGAACGACGTGGTGGTCGACAAGGGGGCAATTGGCCGGATGATCGAGTTCGAACTTTTCATCGACGGCGAATTCATCTACAACCTGCGTTCCGACGGGCTGATAGTGTCCACCCCGACCGGCTCCACTGCTTACTCCATGTCGGCCGGCGGCCCGATCCTCAATCCGACGCTGACCGGCATCGCCTTGGTGCCGCTGTGCCCGCATGCGTTGAGCAACCGGCCGATCATCGTCAACGACAACACCGACATCGAATTGCGCATCGTCTATGCCGACGATCCGCGCGTACACTTCGACGGCCAGGTCACGCTTGACTTGCAGGCCGGCGATTCGGTCCGCCTGCGTCGTTCCGAACACAAGATCTGCTTCCTGCATCCGCCGGGCTACAGCTATTTCGCCATGCTGCGCCAGAAACTGCAGTGGAGCGAACGGCCGAAAGGGCCCTGATGCTGCGCCACCTGACCATCAAGGATTTCGTCATTGTCGATCGGCTGGAGCTGGAGTTCGCCAACGGTTTCGGTGCCTTGACCGGGGAAACCGGCGCCGGCAAATCCATCCTGATCGATGCCCTGGCCCTCGCTCTCGGCGAGCGGGCCGACGCCGGCGTGGTCCGTTCGGGTTGCGACAAGGCCGAGGTGGCGGCCACCTTCGAGATTGCCGCATTGCCCGAGGTGGCGACCTGGCTCGAATCAAACGATCTCGATGGCGAAGACGAACTGCTGTTGCGCCGCGTGGTCGATGCCGGTGGGCGCTCTCGCGCCTACATCAACGGTTCGCCGGCCACCGTGCAGCAATTGCGCGAAGTCGGCGAATGGCTGGTGGATATCCATGGCCAGCACGCCCACCAATCGCTGTTGCGCAGCGATGCCCAGCGCGCTTTGCTCGATGCACATGCCGGCTTAACGGCGCAAGTGCGGGATGTCGGCGCGGCCTGGAAAGCCTGGCGTGATGCCGAGCAGCAACTGCGCATTGCGAGCGAGGGTGCCGAAGCCTTGCAGCGCGAGCGCGAGCAGTTGCAGTGGCAGATTGGCGAACTCGATGCGCTGGCATTTGGCGAGGGCGAGTGGGCGACGCTCGATGTCGAACACCGTCGCCTGGGGCATGCGGCCAGCCTGATCGATGGCGCCCAATATGCCTTGGCCGTACTGGCCGAGGACGATGCGGCCTGCGAACGGCAGATCGACTCGGTGGCGACCCGCCTGTCCAGCCTGGCCGAATATGACCCGGCCTTGGCCGATGTTGCCGGCCTGATCGGTTCGGTGCAGGCGGAGTTGTCCGAGGCGGTGTCCACCTTGCGCCGCTACGCTGATCGCGTCGACCTCGACCCATCGCGGCTGGCCGAGGTCGAACGCCGCATGGATGCGGTCATGGCGCATGCCCGCAAGTTTCGGGTGCAGCCGGCCGAACTGCCCGGACTGCTGACCGGCTGGCGGCAGCGCCTGGCCGCTCTCGACGAATCAGCCGACCTGGCCGCGCTGGAAGCCAGGCTGGCGGCCGCGCAGGCCGCTTACCGAAAGCTGGCCGAAAAACTGTCGGCCGGCCGCCTCAAGGCAGCGAGGGATATGGGCAAGGCAGTCAGCGAGGTCATGCGCCAACTGGCTTTGTCGTCCGGGCGTTTCGAGGTGGCATTGCCGGAAGTGGCAGGCGGTGCCGTCTACGGTCTGGAGCAGGTCGAGTTCCGTATCGGCGGCCTGGCCGGCAACGAAGCCAAGCCCCTGGCCAAGGTCGCCTCGGGTGGCGAACTGTCGCGCATCAGCCTGGCCATCCAGGTGCTGACCTCTCGTTCGGCCAGCGTGCCCACCCTGATTTTCGACGAGGTGGATGTCGGCATCGGCGGCGGTGTTGCCGAGATTGTCGGTCGCCTGCTGCGTGAACTGGGGGGCGAGCGTCAGGTGCTGTGCGTGACCCATTTGCCGCAGGTTGCTGCGCAGGCCGACTGGCAATGGCAGGTCAGCAAGGCGACGCGTAACGGCGTCACGCTGAGTGCCATTCAGCCGCTAGACGAGGAAGGCCGTGTCCAGGAAATCGCCCGCATGCTGGGCGGTGTGGAAATTACCGACATCACGCGCCAGCACGCCAGCGAGCTATTGCGCAAACCAGCCTGAAGTCAGAAAACGCCGAGCAGGCGCAGCACGGCGAGCAAGGCCAGGAGCAGGAAAAACACCCCGCTGACGCGGTGTATCCAGCGCAGCGGCAGCTTGTTCAGCAAGCGGCGCCCGGCATAGACACCTAGTACGGAGGTCGTGGCCAGCGCCAGCGTGGCACCTACCCAGGTCGGCGCGGCATCGGCTGCGCTGCCCATGCCGGCGACGGCGATCTGTGTCTTGTCGCCGAACTCGGCCAGGAAAATCATCAGGAAAGTAGTGGCGACGATGCCGTGCCCCGGTTTTTCCTCGATCTCCTCGTCGTCATCTTCTTCCTCGAAGCGCAGCGACTGAATGCCGAACAAGGCGAAGAGCAGGGCGACTGCCGCGGTGACTACCCAGGCCGGCAACCAGGCTGCAACCGCCGCACCGAACAGCACGGCGAGCAGGTTGAGGACGGCAAATGCGGCAACCGCACCGACGACCACCGGCATGCCGCGATGACGGGCAGCCAGGGTCATGCAGACGAGTTGGCTCTTGTCGCCAAACTCGGCCAGCGCGATCAGCAGGTAGGTTGCACCGGCTGACGACAGCCAGGTCACCGCATCGGCGGTGAACAGTTCAGCAAGCAAGGGCGGATCAGATCTTCTTGACGCCGCACCCGGCGCAGCGACCGTAGATGTACAAGGCGTGATCCTGGATCGTGAACCCGCGTTCTTCGGCAACGGCGTTCTGGCGCTTTTCGATCTCCGGGTCGAAGAATTCCTCGACCTTGCCGCACTCGACGCACACCAGATGGTCATGGTGCTTGCCGTGGTTGACCTCGAACACGGCCTTGCCGGATTCGAAGAAATGGCGTTCGAGCAGGCCGGCCTGCTCGAACTGGGTCAGCACACGGTAAACGGTGGCCAGGCCGATGTCCATGTTCTCGGAGATCAGCATCCGGTAGACGTCTTCGGCCGTCATGTGGCGCTGGGTGCTTTTCTCGAATAGTTCGAGAATCTTCAGTCGGGGAAATGTGGCTTTCAGCCCCATATTCTTGAGGCTTTGCGGATCGCTCATTGCAGGGGTTCCGGAAATTGTTCTGACAGGGCGAAATGCCGATTTCGGGTATGATATACCGCTTCAAAGCCGAATCAAAAACCCGGAATTCCGAATGCGCCGTTCCCGTCTGTTGCTCGTTGCCGTTTCCTGTGCGCTTGTCGCCGCCTGTTCGTGGAAACCGGGCTTTATCAATGAATACAAGATCGACATCCAGCAAGGCAATGTCCTGACCCAGGAAATGGTCGCCCAGCTGAAGCCCGGGCAGACCAAGGATCAGGTTCGCTTTGTGCTGGGGACGCCGATGGTTGCCGATATTTTTCACCAGCAGCGCTGGGATTATGTCTATAGCTATCGCAGCGGGCAGACGGGCAAGACCGAGGCACGCAAATTTGCCGTTTTCTTCGATGCTGAAAATCGCCTGGAGAGGGTCGATGGCGACGTCGACGTGGCGGTGACGGAAGAGCTGACGGCGCCAGTCAACAAGAGCCGCCTGGTCGATCTGGGTTCGCTCTCCGGCGAGGCCGCCGACAAACCCTTGCCGCCGCGCGAGGAGCCGGGCTGGTTCCGGCGTTTCATGAACATGTTTGGATTCTAGTAATGAGCGCAACTCGTATTGGTGTTGTTGGTGCCGGCGGCCGCATGGGCCGCATGTTGATCGAGGCAGTCCTCAAGGGCGAGGGCGTCGTGCTCGGCGCCGCCTTCGATGTGCCGGGCAGCCCGGCTATCGGCAAAAATGCCGGCGAACTGGTTGGCTTGCCTGCCGATGTGCTGATTACCGACGATGTGGCAGCCGGCCTCAAGCAGATCGACGTACTGATCGACTTCACCCGTCCGCAGGGCACGCTGGTTCATCTCGAACTGTGCCGCCAGGCCGGTGTCGGCATGGTCATTGGCACGACCGGTTTCGAAGCCGATGGCAAGGCGGCCATCGCCGCGGCAGCCAGGGATATTCCGGTTGTCTTCGCCCCGAACATGGCGGTCGGCGTCAATGTGGTCTTCAAGCTGCTCGATATGGCTGCACGCATCATGAACCAGGGTTACGACATCGAGGTCGTCGAGGCGCACCATCGCATGAAGATCGACGCGCCCTCCGGCACGGCGTTGCGCATGGGCGAGGTGGTGGCCGCTGCGCTCGGGCGTGACCTTGAAGAATGCGCCATTTACGGTCGAGAGGGCGTGACCGGCGAACGTGATCCCTCCACCATCGGTTTTGCTACCGTGCGCGGTGGCGACATCGTCGGCGACCACACGGTGATGTTCTGCGGTATTGGCGAGCGCGTCGAGATCACGCACAAGGCCAGCAGCCGTATGCCCTATGCCCTGGGCAGCCTGCGGGCAGCACGCTTCATGGCCGGGCGCAAGAACGGGCTGTTCGATATGCAGGACGTTCTCGGCCTGCGCTAGCCCTTCATGAAATCCCGGCTGCTCGCGAAACAGCTTCAGGAAATATTTGGCGGCGAAGGTGAGCCGCAATTTCGGCAGTTGCTGGAGTCGGCGCGGGGTGCTCATCAGAATGAGTTGGCGGATGGTCTCGATCGGCTGGTCGGTGTCGTCGATTCGGCTTATCGCGCCTATGCCGGACTCAATCTGAGCGGCTGGTACACCAAGCTTTCCGGCGATGCGCTGACCGACTGGAACCTGACGACCGGCAACATCGACTCTGGCCACCAGTGGAAGAGCAAGCTGGGTTATGCCGAGGGCGATCTCGACAATTCCATCGCCCAGTGGCAACGCCTGGTGCATCCAGAAGACCTGCGTATTTTGCAGTCCCGGATCGATGCCCATCTCAAAAACCAGGACAGTGCCTTCGAAGCCGAGTGCCGCCTGAAGGCACGCGATGGTCAGTGGCGCTGGTTCCTGCTCCGCGGGGCCGTCGCGGCGCGCGACGGCGAGGCCAGGCCGAGTCGTGTGTTGCTGCTGCAGCGGGATATCAGCGAGGTCAAGGCGGCGGAGGCGGCCCTGATTTCGGCCAAGGAGGCGGCAGAGGCCGCCAACCGGGC
>JAEUOE010000071.1 GCA_016790885.1 Dechloromonas sp.
CGGCGAATGGCGCGCAGTGCTGCGAAGCCGTTCATGCCGGGCAGAACGATGTCGAGAAAGACGAGGTCGGGCTTGTGCGCCCGCATGAGTTCAAGTCCGGCCTCGGCATCCAGTGCTTCCAGGGTTTCGTACCCGGCCGAGCGCAGAAACTTGCGCACGGCGGCGACGATGGTCTTCGAGTCGTCGATGATCAGCACGCGGGTGCCTTCGCGGGCATCGATGCGGGGGCGCTTGCGTCGTTCCACCGTCGTTTCGGCGCTTTCCGACATGAACGCCTCCTGAGGTGCCGCGTTCCGCCCCAGAAGCCCTTTGATCTGATCGAATAAACCCACCGTTTTCCCCCGAAAAGGCCGTGACGCGATACATCGCCGCAGCATGCCCCGTATCTGGTGACAGCAGGAGCAGGCGGCATTTTATGACTTATTCATCGTCATTCGGAAGCCGGGAGGCAGATTATTTGCGGTGAGGCTGGGTCTTGCGTTTGCTCAACGGCTGCAGGGCTTGCCCGGCGCACAGATGACCATGCTCGGCCCACTCGGCGCTGCATTGCCGGGCGGCGGGGGCGGTGGCCGCGGGTGCGGCCTGGGGGGCGGGTAGTGGTGCTGCGGGATGCCGTAGCCCGGCACGACATAGACTGGCTGTTGTGGGGCCGGCGGCCTGACCAGGCTGCGGCATTCGGCTTCCAGTTGCGCTCGCTGCGTTGCTTCCAGGGCTTGCTGAGCCAGGTCGCGCAGGCAGGCGTCGGGGTCGCCGTAGCGCAAGGGCGGTGGGCTTCCGGCTGCCTGACGCTGGCTTTGCGCCTGCCGTTCGGCGGCTGCTTCGGCGCGCTGGGCGCTTTCCCGCCGGTCGACAAAATTACGCATGCGCGCCACGTCGCGCTCGGCCTGCTGGCGATTGGCTTCGGAAACGGCTTCCTCGGGACGTACCGACAAGGTACCGCTGCCACCCGGGCAGGGCGAATTGGAAATTTCCACCTTGCCGTTGGGCAAACGGCATTTGTAGATTTCGGCAACGGCCGACTGGGCGAGCAGCAGGCCGGCGAGAAGGGGCAGGATTATCCGGTGCATGGTTTCGTTATAGCTTAAACGGCGCACCGGACAACTCAGTTGACCGGATTGGCCGCCATCTCGCGCGCGACCGGGTCGCCGGATTTGTCGGTGAAGCGGTCGAGGTAGAGGTAGATGACCGGAGTGAGGTAGAGAGTCAGGAGTTGCGACAGCATCAGGCCGCCAACAACGGCCAGGCCCAGCGGCTGGCGGACTTCGGCGCCGGCACCGATGCCGAGCGCGATCGGTAGCGTGCCGACCAGGGCGGCCATGGTCGTCATCATGATCGGCCGGAAGCGGACCAGGCTGGCCTGAAAAATGGCCTCGAACGGCGGTGCGCCTTCCTTGCGCTGCTTGTCGAGGGCGAAGTCGATCATCATGATGGCGTTCTTCTTGACGATGCCGATCAGCATGATGACGCCGACGAAGGCGTAGAGGCTGAGGTCAACCTTGAAGATGAGCAGGGTGATCAGCGCGCCGAGGCCGGCCGAGGGTAGGCCGGAGAGGATGGTCAGCGGGTGGATGAAGCTCTCGTACAGCACGCCGAGGACCAGATAGACGACCAGCACGGCGACCAGCAGCAGGATGCCGAGGCCTTGCAGCGAGGACTGGAAGGCCTGCGCGGTGCCTTGCAGGCTGGTGGTCAGCGACACCGGGACACGGACTTCCTGCTCCAGCGCCTTGATGCGGTCGACGGCATCGCCCAGCGAGACGCCGGGCAGCAGGTTGAAGGAGATGGTGACCGATGGCAGCTGGCCCTGGTGGTTGACGGTCAGGGCCTGCGTCTTGCGGGTGAAGCGGGCTACCGTATCGAGCGGGATCAGCTTGCCGCCACCGCGCACGTAGATGCGGGACAGGGCCTGCGGATCGGCCTGAAATTCCGGGGCGACCTCGAGGATGACCTGGTACTGCGCCGTCGAGCCATAGATGGTCGATACCTGGCGGGCGCTGAAGGCGCTCTGCAGGGCGTCCTCGACCTGCCCGAAGGTCAGGCCGAGCGAGGAGAGCTTGTCGCGGTCGATATCGACGCCGACCACCGGGCTGAGATTGCTCAGGTTGTTGGTGACATCGACGAAGCCGGGCAACTGGCGGATCTTCTGGGTCAGCGTGCCGGTCCATTCGTACAGTTCGTCGAGGTCGGTATCCTGCAGCGTGTATTGGTACTGTGCGGCGGTGATCTGGCCGCCGATGCGGATCACCGGCGGGTTCTGCATATAGACCTTGATGCCCGGCACGGCGGCCAGCTTGGGGCGCAGACGCTGGATGATCTGGTCCGGCGTCGATTTCCGCTCGTCCTGCGGCTTGAGGATCATGAACACCGTGCCGGTGTTGGCGGTCGGCCGAATGCCGCCGGCACCGACGGACGACATGAACGACGCGATGTCCGGTTCCTGGGCGACGATCTCCGCCACCGCCCGCTGGTGGGCGACCATCGAGGTGAAGGAGGCATCCTGGGCACCCTCGGTGAAGGCGATGATCTGGCCGGAATCGCCGCTCGGGATGAAGTCCTTGGGCACCTGGGTGAACAAATAGCCGGTGAGCAGCAGTGTGGCAACGAAACTGGCCAGGATGGTGCGCGGGTGGGCCATCGCCAGCTTCAGCGTTTTCTCGTAGCCGGCGAGCAGGGCGGCGAAGAAGCGTTCGAACATCTGGAAGACGCGGCCGTGCGATTCGGGCTCGGCATGGCGGATATAGCGGCTGCACAACATCGGCGTCAGGGTCAGCGAGACGAAGCCGGAAACCAGGATGGCGACGCAGATGGTGACGGCGAATTCATGCAGCAGGCGGCCGACGATGCCCTGCATGAAGAGCACCGGGATGAACACGGCGATCAGCGAAATGGTCATCGAGATGATCGTGAAGCCGATTTCCTGGGCCCCCTTGATCGCCGCCTGGAAGGGCGGTTCGCCGGCCTCGACGTGGCGCACGATGTTTTCCAGCATGACGATGGCGTCGTCGACGACGAAACCGACGGAGAGCGTCAGGGCGAGCAGCGACAGGTTGTCCAGGCTGTAGCCGAGGATCGACATCGCGGCGAAGGTGCCGACCACCGAGATGGGCAGCGCCAGGCTGGGGATGACGGTGGCCGACAGGTTGCGCAGGAAAAGCAGGATGACCAGGATGACCAGCACCGCCGACAGCACCAGCGTGAATTGCACATCGTCGATGGCGTGGCGGATCGAGTTGCTGCGGTCGAACAGGATGTTCATGTTCACCGCGGCCGGCAGCTTGGCCTGGAATGAGGGCAGGATGCGCTTGATGGCATCGACCGTCTCGATGGTGTTGGCGCCCGGCTGGCGCTGCACGGCGAGCACGATGGCGCGCTTGTCGACGTTCCAGCTGGCGATGCGGATGTTCTCGACGCTGTCGATCGGTGTCGCTACGTCTTCCAGGCGCACCGGGGCGCCGTTGCGCCAGGTGACGATGAGCGGCCGGTAGGCGGCGGCATTGCTCAGCTGGCCGTTGTCCTTCAGCGCGAAGGTCTGGCGGCTGCCGTCGAGCTGGCCGACCGGCTGGTTGACGTTGCCCTGGGCGATGGCCTGTTGCAGTTCGTCGATGCCGATGCCGCGTGCCGCCAGCTGGTCCGGGTTGGCCTGGACGCGGACGGCGTATTTCTGCGAACCGTAGATCTGCACCTGGGCAACGCCGGGAACCGTCGACAGCCGTTGCGCCAGCTGGGTTTCGGCGTATTCATGGACCAGCGACAGCGGCAGGGTCGGCGACGACATCGCGATGTAGAAAATCGGCGAATCGGCCGGGTTCACCTTGCGGAAGGAGGGTGGCGCCGGCATGTTGGGCGGCAACTTGCGCAGCGCGGCGGCGATGGCCGACTGCACGTCCTGCGCCGCCGCGTCGATATTGCGGTCGAGGGCGAACTGCAGGGTGATGGTGGTCGAGCCCTGGGCGCTGGTCGAGGTCATCGAATCCAGGCCGGCAATGGTCGAGAACTGGCCTTCGAGCGGCGTGGCGACGGCGGCGGCCATGGTTTCCGGCGAGGCGCCGGGCAGGCTTGCGCTGACCGAGATGGTCGGGAAATCGACGGCCGGCAGTTCGGATACCGGCAAGGCGCGGTAGCCGATGATGCCGAAGATGAGCAGGGCCACCATCATCAGGGTGGTCATCACCGGCCGGCGGATGCACAGTTCGGGCAGGCTCATGGCGCCTTCCTCACTTGGCCGCTGCGGCAGGGCTGGCCGGTGCGGCTCCCCCGGCCGGCTTGGCCTTGACCGTGGCCCCCGGCGTCAGGCGCAGCTGGCCGTCGGTGACCACGGTTTCGCCCACCGCAACGCCCTTGCCGATGGCCGTCATGCCCTGGTGGCTGGCAATGATCTCCAGCTTGCGGATCTCGACCGTGTCGTCGGCCTTCACGGCATAGAGGAAATTGCCGTCGGCCCCTTGCTGGACGGCCTCGTTGGGGACCAGCACGCTATCGCTCATCTGGTCGAGCACCATGCTGACGTTGAGGAACTGGCCGGGGGTCAGCCGGGCTCCCTTGTTGTCGAGCAGCGCCTTCATCTGGATGGTGCCGGTCGTGGCATCGACCGCGTTGTCGATGAATTTGGCCTTGCCCTCGAAGCCGGCTTCCTTGCTGCCGGGGAGGGCGATCTGCACCGGCATCGGCCCCTTGCTGACGGCCTGGCGCAGCCGTTGCAGGTGGCGCTCCGGCACCGCGAAGCTCACGTAGAGCGGATCGACGCGATTGACCACGGCAAGCGCGGTGTCGTTGATCTTCACCGTCGAGCCGGGAAAGACCAAGCGGGCGCCGACGATGCCGGAAAAGGGCGCGCGCACCGTGGTGTAGGACTGCTGTAGCCGGGCCAGTTCGAGCGCTGCCTGGTCGGCCTTCAGGGTGGCCGCGGCGGCAGCTTCGTTGGTGCGTACTTCATTGACCTTCTCGTCGGAGACGAAGCCGCGTGCCTTCAGGTCCTGGTAGCGTTCCAGATCGGCGCGCGCCTTGGCGAGTTGCGCCTGATCCTTGGCCACTACCGCTTCAGCCTGCGCCACCTTGGCGTTGAAATCAGCCGGGTCGAGGCGGAGCAGCACATCACCCTGCCTGACCGCCTGGCCCTCGGTGTAATTCACCGCCAGCACCTGGCCGTCGACGCGTGATTTGACGGTCACCCCCTCGTAGGCTTCGGCGCGGCCGACCACGTTGAGCAACATCGGCATGCTCCCGCTTTGCGCCTGG
>JAEUOE010000217.1 GCA_016790885.1 Dechloromonas sp.
TTGGCGGGGTTTTCCACCTGGATGACACTGCCGTCGCGCTGAACAACCTCGTAGACAACGGTCGGAGCGGTGGTGATCAGGTCCTGATCGAATTCACGCTCCAGGCGTTCCTGCACGATTTCCATGTGCAACAGGCCCAAAAAGCCGCAACGGAAACCGAAGCCCAAGGCCTGCGAGACTTCCGGCTCGTATTGCAATGACGCATCGTTGAGCTTGAGTTTTTCCAGCGATTCGCGCAGCGAGTCGTACTGGTTTGATTCGACTGGATACAAACCGGCAAATACCTGCGGCTTGATTTCCTTGAAACCCGGCAGCGGTTCGGCGGCTTTGCGGTCCACCGTGGTGATGGTATCGCCCACCTTGGCGGCCTTCAGTTCCTTGATGCCGGAAATGACGAAGCCCACCTCACCAGCACGCAATTCACTACGCTGCACGGATTTTGGCGAGAACACGCCAACCTGCTCGCAGAGCTGTTGCGCTTCGGTGGCCATGAAGTAAAGCTTGTCCTTCGGGCGCATCACACCATCGACGACCCGCACCAACATGACGACACCGACGTAATTGTCAAACCATGAGTCGATGATCAGTGCCTTCAGAGGTGCCTCCGGATCGCCCTTGGGCGGCGGAACACGTGCCACTACAGCTTCAAGGATATCCTCAACGCCAAGCCCTGTCTTGGCAGATGCCAGAACAGCCTCAGTCGCGTCGATACCAATAACATCCTCGATTTCCTGGCGAGCATTGTCCGGGTCTGCGGACGGCAGATCGATCTTGTTCAGCACCGGCACCACTTCGACATCGAGTTCGATCGCGGTATAGCAGTTGGCTACGGTCTGCGCTTCAACACCTTGCGAGGCATCAACGACCAGCAAAGCACCTTCGCAAGCCGACAGGGAACGGGAAACCTCGTAGGAAAAGTCCACGTGCCCCGGCGTATCGATCAGGTTCAGGTTGTATACCTTGCCGTCCCTTGCCTTGTAGCTCAGGGAAGCCGTCTGCGCCTTGATCGTGATACCGCGTTCGCGTTCGATATCCATCGAATCGAGCACCTGGGCTTCCATTTCGCGATCGGACAAACCGCCGCAAAGGTGGATGATGCGGTCGGCCAGGGTCGATTTACCGTGGTCGATGTGCGCGATGATGGAGAAATTTCTAATGTGATCCATTGCTACCAGTAAAAAAGGGCGCTGTCCGGCGCCCTTCCCTTTTCAGAAGACCCTGAATTCTAGCGGATTCCAGCCAAATATTCACGGGTTTTGGCCTCGTCCAGAAAGTAATGGCAAAGCTCGGTATCACCATGCAGCAAGACCGGCACCAGTTCGTCGTATTTGGCTTCCAGGGCGGGGTCGGCATCCACATCGAGCACGCTGAGACTTGCCCCGAATTCATGCAACAAGGGAGCCAGAGCCGCCTCCATGTCATGACAGAGGTGACAGTAGCTACGGCTCATCAGGGTCAGTTCAATTACCACCGTTCAAACCCTTGATGGTGATGAAGGTTTGCATCTCGCCCCGCCGTACGAGCAAGGTGACATTGCTGCCTTTCTCGAACTGGCCGAGCAACTTGTTGAACTGCTCGACGCTCTTCACCTCGGTGGTCGCGCCCTTGCTGATGACAGCAATAATGACATCGCCCGTGCGCAGATCGGAGCGGGCGCCAATGCCGCGAACATCCTCGATGATCACGCCGGCGTTCATTTTCAGCTCCCGCTTTTGCTCAGGGGTGAGTTCGCTAACGACGAGCCCCAGACGATTCGGCGTCTGCTCGGCCGGCCGAGCGCTCTTTTGCGACCTGCCGCCCGCTTGCCTGTCTTCCTGCATCTCCCCCACGCTAACGGCTATCTCACGCGTCGTACCCTTGCGCCAAACCTGTACCGTCGAGCGTGTTCCCGGCCGGGTAGCACCGACCAGACGCGGCAGATCACCAGAGTTATTGATGGTCTTGCCGTCAAACTTGAGGATTACGTCGCCCGCCTCGATACCTGCCTTTTCGGCCGGGCCACCTTTTTCCACTGAATTCACCACGGCCCCCATGGCCCGACTCAGCCCCAGCGAATCAGCCAATTCCTTGCTGACCTCCTGGATAACGACGCCCAGGCGACCACGACTCACCTTGCCCGATGCCCGCAACTGGCTCTGTATATCCATGGCGACATCGATGGGAATGGCGAAAGAAACCCCCATGTAGCCGCCGCTACGGCTGTATATCTGGGAGTTGATACCCACCACCTCGCCGCGCATATTGAACAACGGGCCACCCGAATTTCCGGGATTGATGGCCACATCGGTCTGAATGAAGGGCACGTAGTTCTCTTGCGGCAAGGAGCGCCCCTTGGCCGACACGATGCCCGCTGTCACGGAGTTATCGAAACCAAATGGCGAACCGATGGCCACCACCCACTCGCCGACCTTCAATTGCCCTGGGTCTGCAAGCTTGACGGCCGGCAGGCCGGCAGCCTCGATCTTGACCAGGGCGACATCCGTTCGCTTGTCGGCACCGATGATCCTGGCCTTGAACTCCCGCTTGTCAGTCAGGCGTACCGTAACTTCGTCTGCGCCATCGACGACATGGGCATTGGTCAGGATGTAGCCGTCGCCGCTGATAATGAAGCCGGAGCCCAGCGACTTGTTCTCAAAATCACGCGGGATTCCACCCCCTGGGGTGCGGGGGATGAAGCGCTTGAAAAACTCGAATGCCGGATCGCTTTCATCGAACGGGAAAGGCATCATCTGCGCCTGCCCACGTATGACCTGCGTCGTACTGATATTGACGACAGCCGGCCCTTGCCGCTCGGCCAACTCGGAAAAATCCGGCAAACCACGCGTCTGGGCCACTGCAAAAGTCGTAAAAAACCAGAGGAATAATAGGGAAGCTAAACGATTCATGGCCTAAGTAATCTCCTGACTCAGCTAGAAACGCGAAACGATATGGGGGCGGCCAAGCGAATTTCCAGTATTCCGTTTTGTATGAAAACGGATATATCCAAACGCGCCCATCAAACCAGCCAATGCCCCGGCTATCCCCCCAATGTCCCCCGCCAGCTGCATACCAACCATGGCACCACCGATGGTGCCCAGCAAGGGGATGCCGTAAGCCAGATTGGCAGTCCGCCGAACGCTACCCGGCGGCGTGGCAACGACCACCCGATCACCCACAACGGCTCCGATGGCGTTATCAGCTTGATAGGTCTTCAGGCCGCTGCAAAACATCTGTGTCAGTTGCTGCCCGCCACATCCGCCTTCTTCGTGACAGCGCCCACAGCCCCCCTGCTCGACTTCGACAAGTGCATTAGTGCCGTCAAGAGAACGAACGATGCCACGAATGGTGATCTGTTCTGCCGACATACTTACCAACGCTTATCGGGCGCCGTATCCAGCAATGGCCGCAGTTTTGCCGCAACAGCCTCACGGGCACGAAAAATACGGGAACGAACCGTACCGATCGGGCACTTCATGATCTCGGCGATCTCTTCGTAAGACATTCCCTCAAGTTCGCGCAGCACGATGGCTGTTCTCAACTCTTCAGGAAGGGAATCCATCGCAGAGTTCACGGTCTGGCCAATCTGCTTTGACAGTAGAAGACTTTCCGGGGTGTTGATATCCCGAAGTTGTGATGCATCCTCGAATGTTTCCGCTTCTTCGGAATCAAATTCCGTCGTGGTTGGCGCACGCCGCCCCTGGGAAACCAGATAGTTCTTGGCAGTATTAATACCAATGCGGTAAAGCCATGTATAAAACGCGCTATCACCACGAAAAGACGGCAGAGCACGGTAAGCCTTGATAAAAGCCTCTTGCGAAACGTCCTCGACCTCAGCCGCATCGCGAATGAAGCGCGACAGCAAACGACCCAGCTTGCGCTGGTATTTGCTCACCAACTGGTCGAAGGCGTGCTGATCTCCGCCTTGCGCCCTTTCGACCAGCAACTGATCGATTTCGCGCTCACTCATGGCTCTGTTTTCCCTGAGGGTAATGATTGGTATGTTTATTGGGCGCAGTATAGCGCAGGGTTTTTAGGGTAGAAGATAGGCAATTAGCCTTAATTGTGACCGAGTGTAACGGGATGGATCGTTTCCTGCGTGCTATATTTCGCGCAAAACAATCTACCAAGAGTACAGCCGTGCAGAAATTTGATGTCCTGATCATAGGTAGCGGTCTCGCCGGGCAATCTGCCGCCCTGCGCTTGGCACCCCATTGCCGTGTTGCACTGGTCAGCAAACGTAGCCTCGAAGACTCCGCGTCTGGATGGGCACAGGGTGGAATCGCCGCTGTTCTGGATAGTCAGGACTCCATCGACGCACACATTCGCGACACCCTGATCGCTGGTGCTTGGCTGAATGACGAAAAAACGACGCGCTTCGTGGTCGAAAACGGGCGCCGTGTCATCGAATGGCTGATTGAACAAGGGGTCCCTTTCACCAAGGATGATTCGGGATATCACCTGACCCGCGAAGGCGGACACAGCGCCCGGCGTGTGATTCATGTTGCCGATGCCACCGGGTTTGCTGTACAGGACACCTTGACACGGAAGGTTAGAAATAATCCGAACATCACGATCCTGGAAGATCACATAGCGATTGATCTGATTACCGGAGAAAAGCTCGGCAAGCCTGACCAGCGCTGCTACGGCGCCTACGTTCTCAACAATCGCACAGGCGAGGTAGTCACACTTGGCGCGCCGAACACGCTGATTGCAACTGGCGGGGCCGGCAAGGTCTACCTCTACACAACCAACCCGGATACATCGACCGGTGACGGCATTGCCATGGCCTACCGTGCTGGCTGCAAGGTGGCCAACATGGAGTTCATCCAGTTTCATCCGACCTGCCTCTATCACCCGCAGGCCAAGTCCTTTCTGATATCCGAGGCGGTTCGTGGCGAAGGGGGGCTATTGAAGCTTCCAGACGGAACGCGCTTCATGCTCGATCATGACGAACGTGCCGAGTTGGCACCGCGCGATGTCGTCGCTCGGGCGATCGACTTCGAAATGAAGAAACGCGGCCTGGACTGCGTATTTCTCGATATTTCGCACAAGGGTGACGAATTTATCCGCAACCATTTTCCGAATATTCACGCTCGCTGCCTGGAACTCGGTATTGATATCACGCATGACCCCATCCCCGTGGTACCAGCCGCACACTACACCTGTGGCGGAATCGTCAGCGACCTGAACGGGCGCACCGATGTTGCCGGGCTTTATGTTGCCGGGGAGGCCTCCTGCACCGGCTTGCATGGCGCCAATCGCCTTGCCTCCAATTCCCTGCTTGAATGCCTGGTTTTTGCCGAGGCTGCTGTGAACGATATTCTGAGTGGCAAGGCCACCAAACTACCAGCCCTACCCCTGTGGGATGAAAGCCGGGTAACCGACGCCGACGAGGAAGTGGTCATTTCCCATAACTGGGAGGAACTACGTCGTTTCATGTGGGACTACGTGGGCATCGTACGCACAACCAAACGGCTGAAACGGGCCAAACACCGAATTGGCTTGCTGATGCGTGAAATTGACGAGTTTTACGCCAATTTCAAGGTCAGCCACGACCTGATCGAGTTGCGCAACTTGGTCGTCACCGCTGACCTGATTGTACGTTGTGCCATGCAGCGCAAAGAGAGCCGCGGTCTGCACTTTTCACGCGACTACCCGGAAACGGCAAAGAAGGGCAGGAACACCGTTCTCAAGCGACGCACTACCCTTCGCTGAATTTTGCGCGCCAGCGTAAAAACACACGCAACCGCCTGAAATCAGACCTGCTCGTCGAATCTAGGGTGACGAGCAGCAGGTGGTTCTTGCCCTGCTCGTCCCGCAAGCGCAGAACAACACCCCAAGGATGTACGATCGCACCCGGAAATGAATGCAATGCTACAAATTCGGCCTGACCAGAAAAACAGGCCGCAATCAGACCTG